>NZ_JBEZMS010000006.1:0-215354 GCF_040652815.1 Micromonospora sp. NPDC048169 | reverse complement strand
ATCACCCGCTGCCTCAAGCGCTACATCGCCCGACAGCTCTACCGCACCATCACCAACCACCACCGAACCACTTGACAACCCCCACTCACAGATCGACGCGCGGACGGTGGAGCGGGCGTCAGAGGATGGCGTCCAGGGCCTCCAGGTCCTCGTCTGAGGGCTGCCAGGTTCCCGCCTCGGCGTTTGCCTTCACCTGCTCTGGGGTCGTCGCGCCGGCGATCACGGAGGTCACGGCGGGACGGGCGGCCAGGCCGCCGATGGCCACCTGGAGCATGCTGATGCCGCGCTCGGCCGCGTACGCCTCGATCGCCTCGATGACGTCCCAGCGCGCGGCGGCCAGCCGTTCGGCGTACCGGCCGCCACCGGCCAGCCGGCTGCCGGCCGGGGGCGCCTCGCCCCGCTTGTACTTGCCGGTGAGCAGCCCGTTTGCGAGCGGGAAGAACGGCAGCATGCCCAGGCCGAACCGCTCGCAGGCCGGGATGACCTCGTCCTCGACGCCGCGTTCCAGCAGCGAGTAGTGGTTCTGCGCGGAGATGAACCGGGTACGGCCCTGCGACGACGCGGTCCAGTCGGCGTCGGCGATCTGCCACCCGGCGAAGTTGGAGTTGCCCAGGTAGCGCACCTTGCCGGCGGTCACCAGGTCGTTCAGCGCGGCCAGCGTCTCGTCGATCGGGGTGCCCGGGTCGGGCTCGTGCATCTGGTACAGGTCGATGTGGTCGGTGCCGAGCCGGCGCAGCGACGCCTCGACGGCGCGGGCGATGTAGCGGCGAGCGCCCCGGGCGCCGTGGTCCGGCCCGTTCGCGCCGTTCATGTCCATGCCGAACTTGGTGGCCACCACCACGTCGTCGCGGCGGCCCTTGAGCGCCTGACCGAGCAGTTCCTCGGAGGCACCCTGCGGCTCACCGTAGATGTCGGCGGTGTCGAAGAAGTTGATCCCGGCGTCGAGCGCGGCGTCCACCACCGCCCGGGTGCCGTCGAGGTCGAGCTTGCGGCCGAAGTTGTTGCAGCCGATACCGACAACGGACACCACGAGCCCGGAGTCGCCCAGCCGGCGGAAGGTCATCTCACTCACGAGATCCACCCTATGCCCGCTCCCCGGGGCCCACCCTCGGGTAGCAGCTCAGCCCACGTCCCAGACCGGCTCCGGTGTCTCCACCACGTCGCCGTCGCCACGGAACAGCACGAACCGGTCGAAGGTACGGGTGAACCACCTGTCGTGGGTGACAGCGACGACCGTTCCCTCGAACGCGGTCAGCCCGGCCTCCAACGCCTCGGCCGAGGCCAGGTCGAGGTTGTCCGTCGGCTCGTCGAGCAGCAGCAGCGTCGCCCCGGACAGTTCCAGCAGCAGCACCAGGAAGCGGGCCTGCTGCCCGCCGGAGAGCGTGCCGAACCGCTGGTCGCCCTGACCGGCCAGCTCGTACCGGGACAGCGCCGCCATCGCGGCGTGCCGGTCCATGCCGGCCCGGTGGTCGTCGCCGCGCCACAGCACCTCGACGAGGGTCTTGCCCATCAGCTCCGGCCGGTCGTGGGTCTGCGAGAAGTGCCCGGGCCGGACCCGCGCGCCGAGCCGGACCACGCCGCCGTGCGCGACCGGCGCGAGCGCGCCCGCGCCGTCGACAGGCGTGTTGCCCGGCTCCGGGTCGGTGCCGCCGCGCGCCAGCAGCCGCAGGAAGTGCGACTTGCCGGTGCCGTTCGCACCGAGCACCGCCACCCGGTCGCCGTACCAGAGTTCCAGGTCGAACGGGTATGTCAGGCCGTCCAACTCCAGCTGCTCGGCGATCACCGCGCGCTTGCCGGTCCGCCCGCCGGTCAGGCGCATCCGGATGTCCTGGTCCTTCGGGGGTACGGGCGGCGGCCCGGCCTCCTCGAACTTGCGCAACCGGGTCTGCGCGGCCTGGTAGCGCGACGCCATCCCGTCGTTGTACGCGGCCTTCTGCTTGTACATCAGCATCAGCTCGCGCAGCTTCTGGTGTTCCTCGTCCCAGCGTTTGCGCAGCTCGTCGAGGCGGGCGTGCCGGGCCACCCGCGCGGAGTGCCAGCTCGCGAAGCCGCCCGGGTGCACCCAGGCGCTGCCGCCCTCCACCGCGACGACCCGGTCGGCGGTCTGCGCCAGCAGTTCCCGGTCGTGCGAGACGTAGAGCACGGACTTGGCCGACTCGCGCAGCCGCGCCTCCAGCCAGCGTTTGCCGGGTACGTCGAGGAAGTTGTCCGGCTCGTCGAGCAGCAGCACCTCGTCGGGGCCGCGCAGCAGCAACTCCAGCGCGAAGCGCTTCTGCTGGCCGCCGGAGAGCGTGCGGACGGGCCGTTCCCGGGCGCTGTCCCACGGCAGGTCGAGCACGATGGTGGCGACGGTGTCGAAGAGGACCTCCGCGTCGTACCCGCCGGTCTCACCCCAGGCGGCGAGCGCCTCGGCGTACGCGAGCTGGGTCTTGGCGGCGGCGGAGCTGTACTTGCCGCGAACCTCGGCCGCCCGCATGGCCGCCTCGGTCCCGGCGAGCCGCCGCCCGGCGTCGCGCAGCGCCGGCGGGGCGAGGGAGAGCGCCAGGTCGGCGAGCATGGACTCGTCCCCGATCATGCCGATGAACTGGCGCATCACGCCCAGCCCGCCGGAGCGGGCGATCGCGCCGGTCTTCACCGGCAGGTCACCGGCGACCATCCGCAGCAGGGTGGTCTTGCCGGCGCCGTTGGGGCCCACGAGTGCCACCTTGGCGCCCTCACCGACCCGGAACGACACGTCGCTGAACAGCTCACGCCCGTCCGGGAGGATGTGCCCGGCCCCTGCCACGTCCACGTATCCCACGCGGGCATCCTGCCCGAGCCGGACCGGTGGGCGACACCGGATTACCGGGTGACCCGTAGCACCCGGTAGCCCTTCTGGCTGGCGTGCCGTTCGACCGACCAGCCCTGCTCGACCAGCCAGCGGTGCAGCGAGTCGCCGCCGAGGTGACGGGCGACGACGAGCCAGGCCACGCCGTCCGGGGCGAGCCGGGGCAGCCAGCGCCGCAGCAGGCCGTGCAGTTCCGGCTTGCCGATGTGGATCGGCGGGTTGGACCAGATCTGGGTGAACGTGACGTCGTCCGGCAGGTCGTCCGGCGCGACGGCGCGTACCCGGTCGGCGGCGCCGACCCTTGCCGCGTTGGCGGTGGTGAGGGCGCGGGCCCGTTCGTTGACGTCCACGGCCCAGACGGTGGCCTTCGGCGCGACAGTGGCGAGGACGCAGGTGATCGGGCCGAAGCCGCAGCCGATGTCGAGCAACGCGCCGGTGACGTCGGCGGCCGGCAGGTCGGCCTTGCGCAGCAGCACGGCGGTGCCCGGGTCGAGCCGGTCGGCGGAGAAGACGCCGCCGGCCGAGCCGAGTGTGTAGTCGCGCCCGGCGACTGTGAACTCGACCTCGCGCGGGCGGGCCGGGGTCGAGGGCTCAGCGGTGAAGTAGTGGTCGCCGGTCACGCGGGCATTCTCGCACCGGGCCGCAGCGGTTCCGGCGACGGTGTCACAGGTAGGGTTCGACGCCACTCCACCAGAATTTTCCGATATTACCCCTGAAAGGGACAATCAGTCCTACTCTATGCCACATGGTGTACCGGTACGAGTCCGATGAGGACGCCTTCCTGGAGTACCCGAAGCCCGGGTCGGCCCCGAACGGGCCATCAGCCGTGCCGCCCCCGCCCGCGGGTCCGTCACGCTCCCGCTTCCCCACGCCGTCGCTGCCCCCGCCGCCGCGCCCCACCGCGCAACCCGCGCTGCCGCCGGCCGGCGCGGCCGAGCAGGGCAGCCCCGACGAGCAGGCGGCCGACGACCGTGCCCCGATGCCGGCGCCACCCGCCCCGGCACCCACACCCGGACGGCCCGCGCCACCACGGGAGCCCTCCCCGGTGCCGCAGCCCGCACCGCCGATGCCGGCGCCCGTACCGGCCGCGGCGAACCGGCAGACAGTGCCGATCCCGGTCGGCCCGACCGCCCGCGCCGCCGCCATCGAGCCGCCCCGGACCCGGCGCGCCGAGCGCCGTGGCGGCGGCCGGTTCTGGCAGACGCTCGTCGGGGGCGCCGCCGTGCTGCTGCTGCTCTCGCTCACCGGGCTCGCCGTCGCCGCGCTGCTGGACGAGCGCACCGCCGAGCCGCCCGCCGCCCAGCCCACCCCGCAGCCGACCGAGTCGAGCACGCCGTCCGGCGGCACCGACCTGGACTCCCGGGACACCGACCAGGCGTCGCTCACCGCCAAGGAGGTCTTCCCGGTCAAGGACCTGGTGGTCGCCGACGAGAAGCCGGCCTACCGGGTGCTGAAGACCCAGGCCAGCACGAAGTGTCAGGTCGCGGCCACCGGCGAGATCGCCGACCTGCTGGTCCGGCTCGGCTGCAACCAGGTCGTGCGGGGCACGCTCCGCTCCCCCGACGGCGACCACCTGATCACCGCCGGTCTGTTCAACCTCACCGACGTGGCCACCGCCCAGCGGGTACGCGACCGCATCCGGCCGCTGCTCGACGCACGCCAGGGACGGTTCCGTGGCATGGCGGCGGGCGACGGCACCGAGGCGGTGGAGAAGGCCGCGGCCCGGGTCGCCTGGCAGGTACGCGGACACTACGTCGCCTACTGCCTGGTCACCCGCGCCGACGGCGAGCGCATCCCGAGTGACGACGCGACCGCCCGCGAGATCATGTACGACCTGGTCGAGCTGCACCTGAACCGGGGTGTGCTGGATCGCCGCGCGGCAGCCGGAACGGCCGGGCAGCCCGACGCGGACGCGGCCGACGACAGCGCCGGTCAGCGGGGCACCGACTGAGCCGCGCTCAGCCCTCGGCCACCGGCACCCGCAACCGGCGGGTCTCCTCGGCGCGGCGGGCGTACTCGGCCGGGTCGGCCGGGTAGCCCACAGCGACCAGGGCGAGACCGTGCGCGGGCGCCACAGTCACCTCGCTGGAGCGTTCGCGGCGGGTCAGCAGACCGGCGGGCCACTGAACCGGCCGCCGCCCGTCGCCGGCCACCAGCATCGCCCCGACCAGGCTGCGCACCATGTTCTGGCAGAACGCGTCGGCCTGCACGGTGGCGACCAGGATGCCGTCCGGGTCACGCCGCCAGTCCAGCCGGGTCACCTCGCGCAGTGTGGTCGCGTTCTCCTTGCGACGGCAGTACGCGGCGAAGTCGTGCTCGCCCACCAGCCCGGCGGCGGAGGCGTTCAGCGCCGCCAGGTCCAGGGGCTTCGGCCAGGCGAGGGTGTCGCCGCGGCGCAGCGGCTCGGCCCCCCACGGGGCGTCGGTGACCCGGTACTCGTAGCGCCGGAACGTGGCCGAGAACCGGGCGTCGAAGTCGGCCGGCACCTCGGTCATCGCGCGTACCCGGACGTCCGGCGGCAGCAGCCGGGCCAGCCGGCGAAGCAGGCGCCCCTCGTGCTCGCGCCACACGGGAGTCGGCAGGTCGAGATGGCAGACCTGCCCGGTGGCGTGCACCCCGGCGTCGGTGCGCCCGGCCACTGTCAGCCCGGTCGCCGTGCCCACGCCGAGCACCAGGTCCAGCGTCTGCATGAGCACGCCGGCCACTGTGCGCCGGGTCGGCTGGGGCGCCCAGCCGGAGAAGTCCGTGCCGTCGTACGAGACGTCCAGCCGCAGCCGGATCCGCTCGTCCACCTCGTACCTCCTGTCGACGGCGACGGGCCCGGCACCCCCGAGGGGATGCCGGGCCCGGTCGAGCCTGATCTCAGGCCTTGTCGTTCTCGGTGGCCTCGTCGCTGTCCTCGCGGGCGGCGGCGGTGTCACCGGACGCCGAGACCGGCGCCTCGGCGTCCTGGTCGCCGGCGCTGGAGCGCGGGGTCTCCTCGGCCGGGGCCAGGGCCTCGACCTTGTCCTGCTGCGCGGCCTTGCGGGCGGCGGTCTTCTTGTTCGCCTTCGGCTCGGCGACCTGAAGCTCCTCCACCAGCTCGATGATCGCCATCGGAGCGGCGTCACCCTTGCGCGGACCGGTCTTCACGATCCGGGTGTAGCCACCGTTGCGATTGGCGTACCGGGGCGCGATCTGGTCGAACAGGGCGTAGACCACGTCCTTGTCCTTGACGACGCCCAGCACCCGGCGGCGCGAGGCGAGGTCGCCGCGCTTGGCCTTGGTGATGAGCTGCTCGGCCAGCGGACGCAGCCGCCGGGCCTTCGTCTCGGTGGTCTGGATCTTGCCGTGCTGGAACAGCGCGGTGGCCAGGTTGGCCAGCATCAGCCGCTCGTGCGCGGGGCTGCCGCCGAGGCGGGGGCCCTTGGTGGGCGTGGGCATGCTTGGTGCTCCTCAGGTGTGGCGGCAGCGCGGACTAGAGCTGCTCGGTCTCGCGGTAGTCGTCGGTGTCGTAGTCCGCCTCGCCGAAGGCGTCCACGACGTGCGCCGGGTCGAAGTTCGGAGCCGAGTCCTTCAGCCCCAGGCCCATCCCGGCGAGCTTCATCTTGACCTCGTCGATCGACTTCTGACCGAAGTTGCGGATGTCGAGGAGGTCGGCCTCGGTACGCCCGATGAGCTCACCAACGGAGTTGATGCCCTCGCGCTTGAGGCAGTTGTAGGAGCGGACGGTCAGGTCCAGCTCCTCGATCGGCAGGGCCAGGTCCGCAGCCAGCTGGGCGTCCTGCGGGGACGGCCCGATGTCGATGCCCTCGGCCGTCTCGTCCAGCTCGCGGGCGAGCCCGAACAGCTCCACCAGCGTCGAGCCGGCCGAGGCCAGCGCGGTACGCGGGCCCATCGACGGCTTGGTCTCGACGTCGATGATCAGCCGGTCGAAGTCGGTCCGCTGCTCGACACGGGTCGCCTCGACCCGGTACGTCACCTTGAGCACCGGCGAGTAGATCGAGTCGACCGGGATCCGGCCGATCTCGGCACCCGCCTGCTTGTTCTGCGCCGCCGTGACGTAGCCGCGCCCCCGCTCGACGGTCAGCTCCATGTCGAGCCGGCCCTTGCCGTTGAGGGTGGCGAGCTTCAGGTCCGGGTTGTGCACCGAGACACCGGCCGGGGGCTGGATGTCACCGGCGGTCACGTCGCCCGGGCCCTGCTTGCGCAGGTACATGCTGACCGGCTCGTCGTGCTCGGAGCTGACGCACAGCTCCTTGATGTTCATGACGAGCTCGACCACGTCCTCCTTGACCCCGGGGATCGTGGTGAACTCGTGCAGCACACCGTCGATCTTGATCGAGGTGACAGCCGCACCCGGGATGGACGACAGCAGCGTACGCCGCAGCGAGTTGCCCAGGGTGTAACCGAAGCCGGGCTCCAGCGGCTCGATGGTGAACCGGGAACGGGTCTCGTTGATCGACTCTTCGGAGAGAGACGGTCGCTGGCTGATGAGCATCTTTTCTCTTCTCTTCCGGGGCGCCCGCTATTTGACGCCCACGACACAACTGTTCCGGTGGCCCGCCCCGGAGGACGGGCCACCGCAACGAGCCCTTACTTGGAGTAGAGCTCGACGATCAGCTGCTCCTGGACCTGGGTGTCGATCACCTGGCGGGCCGGGAGCGAGTGCACGAGGATCTTCATCTGGCTCGGGATCGCCTCCAGCCACGCCGGAACGGTCCGCGAGCCGGCCTCACCCTGCGCCACGAGGAACGGGGTGAGCTCCTTGCTCTTCGCACGCACCTCGACGATGTCGTGCTCCTTGACGCGGTACGACGGGATGTCGACCTTCTTGCCGTTCACCGTGAAGTGACCGTGCTTGACCAGCTGACGGGCCATGTCCCGGGACTTGGCGTAGCCGGCCCGGTAGACCACGTTGTCCAGCCGCGACTCGAGGATCTGCAGCAGGACCTCACCGGTCTTGGCTTCCTTGCTCACGGCCTCTTCGTAGTAGCCGCGGAACTGCTTCTCCAGCACGCCGTAGACACGACGGGCCTTCTGCTTTTCACGGAGCTGGAGCAGGTACTCCGTCTCCTTCGTGCGGCCGCGGCCGTGCTGCCCGGGCGGGAACGGCCGGGACTCGAACGGGCACTTCGGACCATCGCACTTGCTGCCCTTGAGGAACAGCTTCATCTTCTCCCGCCGGCAACGGCGGCAGTCAGCACCGGTGTAACGAGCCATCTCTCTCTAACCTCTCAGACCCGGCGACGCTTCGGCGGACGGCAACCGTTGTGCGGCTGCGGCGTGACGTCGGAGATCTGCCCGACCTCGAGGCCAACTGCCTGCAGCGAACGGATGGCGGTCTCCCGGCCGGAGCCGGGACCCTTGACGAACACGTCGACCTTGCGCATGCCGTGCTCCATCGCGCGGCGCGCGGCGGCCTCGGCGGCGAGCTGCGCGGCGAACGGAGTCGACTTGCGGGAGCCCTTGAAGCCCACCTGGCCGGACGAGGCCCAGGAGATGACCGCACCGGTCGGGTCCGTGATGGACACGATGGTGTTGTTGAAGGTGCTCTTGATGTGCGCCTGCCCGTGGGCGACGTTCTTGCGTTCCTTGCGCCGGACCTTCTTGACGGCGGCTCCGGCACGAGCCTTCGGTGGCATAAGTCTGTGCGCTCCTAGTTACTTCTTGCCGGGCTTCTTCTTGCCGGCCACGGTCCGCTTCGGGCCCTTCCGGGTCCGCGCGTTGGTCTTGGTGCGCTGGCCACGCACGGGCAGACCACGGCGGTGCCGGATACCGGCGTAGCAGCCGATCTCGACCTTGCGGCGGATGTCAGCGGCGACCTCGCGGCGCAGGTCACCCTCAACCTTGTAGTTGCCCTCGATGTGGTTCCGGAGCTCGACGAGCTCCTCGTCCGTGAGGTCCCGAACGCGCTTGTCCGGCGAGATGCCGGTCGCGGCGAGCGTCTCCAGGGCGCGGGTGCGACCGACCCCGAAGATGTAGGTGAGCGCGATCTCCATCCGCTTCTCGCGGGGGAGATCCACGCCGACTAGACGTGCCATGTGCGGGCGTACTCCTCGTGATGTTGTGGCGGAGGTGTGGACCCGCCCCACCCCGCTACCGACCGTCCCTGTCCTTCCGGCGTCCACGACGCCGGCGACCGGGACCGGTCGCTGCCCGAGCGGGCCCCGGCCTCCGACCGGGGGTCAACCACGAGGGGTACGCACTGCGTACCAACCGCGGCTGGGGCGAGTTGGTGATGTGTGGGGCGTCAGCCCTGGCGCTGCTTGTGGCGCGGGTCGGTGCAGATGACCATGACCCGGCCGTGCCGGCGGATCACCCGGCACTTGTTGCAGATCCTCTTGACGCTCGGCTTGACCTTCACGGTTGCCTTACTTCCCATCTGGCCCGGAGACGCGACGCAGCGCGACCCGGACGTCGAAGACGGACACGGGAACGTCCCGGCCGCCGTCAGGCTTACTTGTAGCGGTAGACGATGCGCCCGCGGGTCAGGTCGTACGGCGAGAGTTCGACGACGACCCGGTCCTCCGGCAGGATGCGGATGTAGTGCTGCCGCATCTTGCCGCTGATGTGAGCCAGCACCTTGTGGCCGTTCGCGAGCTCCACCCGGAACATGGCGTTCGGCAGGGGCTCGATGACCCGACCCTCGATCTCGATGGCTCCGTCTTTTTTCGGCATGTACTCCGCTGTCCTGACGTCGGTTGCTCCGGACGGCCCACAACGTCTTACACGGGTGAACTGACCAAGATCAGAAAACCCGCGCCAGCCGCGGCTCCGACTCCCACCGAAGCGCAGGGTGGGCATGGCGGAGTGGACGCTGTGCGCCGATCTGAAAGTGTACGCCGACCCGCACGCGCTCGCCAAACCGACCGGCGCGACGGTCACCCGGACGACTCAGATATGACGCAGGTCACGCGTCGGGCAGCTCCCGCTTCGCCGCTCGCCGGGCATCCCGTTCGACCCGCTTGCGCCGCCTGCGCTCGGCGTCCCGCTCCGGCACCCCGGTGGCGAGCCCCTGCGCGGTCTGGTAGAGCACCACGGCGCCCCACGGGCCGAGCACCCAGAGCGGCCAGTAGTCGTCGAACTCACCCTCACCGAGCTGGGATACGAACCAGATCGCGGTGAGGATCAGGCCCACCTTCAGCCAGGGCCCCCAGAGCCCCAGCAGCCAGGCGCCGCGCGCACCGCCCGGGTCCACCGGGGCCGGGGCGGCCGGCGGTGGCGTCACGGCGCTCTCCCCGGCCGCGCGGGGCACCGGCAGGGGACGCCCCGCCGGCCCGGTGCCGGGCAGATCGGTCAGCAGCTCGTCCAGCTCGCCGTAGGTCTTCGACGCGTACGTCCGGCGCAGCCGCTCGTCGTACTCGTGCAGGTCGAGCCGGCCCTCGTTAAGCGCCGCCCGGAGTTGCTCCGCGGTGGCCTCCCGATCCACGTCGGCCGCTCGCATCCGGTTGCGCTCCTCCATGGGAGCAAGCATGGCATCCGACCGCCAGCCAGGCACGGCGTGCCCCGCCACGCGGGCGGGCGAAACCCGCCGGTCAGGCGGCCGGGGAGTCGACGGAGGTCTGCCGCGCGGTCACCAGGTCGCCCAGGCGGGCCCGGCCGCCGTCCTCGGCGGTCAGCACCCACACGCCGTCGTCCAGCAACGCCATCGAGTGCTCGACGTGCACCGCCATCGACCCGTCCCGGGTCACCACGGTCCAGCCGTCGGACAGTTCGACGGTACGCGGCGAACCCATCGTGATCATCGGCTCGATCGCGAGCGCCATGCCCGGCACGAGGCGCGGGCCCTTGCCGGGACGCCCGTGGTTGAGCACGTGCGGGTCCTGGTGCATCTCGGTGCCGATGCCGTGGCCGCCGTAGCCGTCGACGATGCCGTACCGGCCGCCCTTGCGGACCGCGCTCTCGACCGCGTGGGAGATGTCGGTGAGCCGCCCCTTGCCGGAGGCCGCACCACGCGCCGCGGCGGCGATCCCGGCCCACATGGCGTCCTCGGCCACCGCCGTCATCCGCAGCAGGGCCGGGTCGACCTCGCCGACCGGCACCGTGACCGCCGCGTCGCCGTGCCAGCCGTCCAGCACCGCCCCGCAGTCGATCGAGATCAGGTCGCCCTCGCGCAGCACCTGCTGGGGCGACGGGATGGCGTGCACCACCTGCTGGTTGACCGAGGAGCAGATCGACGCCGGGAAGCCGTGGTAGCCCTTGAACGAGGGCACGGCACCCGCCTCGCGGATGGTCGACTCGGCGATCGCGTCCAGGTCAGCCGTCGACACGCCCGGCGCCACCGCCTCCCGCATCCGGCGCAGGGCACGGGCGACGACCAGACCGGCGGCCCGCATCAGCTCGATCTGCTCGGGGGTCTTCAGCTGGATGTCCAGCTGGGGACGGCGCATGGTGGTGATTACCTTTCGTCGCGCGTACGCGGAGCAGCGGGGCACGTCGCACGTACCCCGCTGCTCGCACTCTATCCGTCGGGTGGTGGGTGGGACCTCAGCCGCCGTACGAACGCAGCGCGTCGATGGCGCGGACGGTGACGTCCTCCACCGGGCCGGTCGCGTCGATGCCGACCAGCTTGCCCTGGGCGCCGTAGTAGTCGACCAGCGGCGCGGTCTTCTCGGCGTACTCCCGCAGCCGGGCCGCGATGGTCTCCGGCTTGTCGTCGTCCCGCTGGAACAGCTCCGCGCCGCAGCGGTCGCAGATGCCCTCCCGGCTGGTCGCGTCAAACTCGACGTGCCAGATCTTGCCGCAGCCCCGGCAGGTACGCCGGCCGGACAGCCGCCGGATCACCTCGTCGTCGTCGACGACGAGCTCCAGCACCAGGTCCAGCGCGGTGCCGAGGTCGGCGAGGAGCTTGTCCAGCGCGGCGGCCTGCGGCGTGGTCCGCGGGAAGCCGTCGAGCAGGAAGCCCTCGCTCGCGTCCGGCTCGGCGAGCCGGTCCCGCACCATGTTGATGGTGACCTCGTCCGGGACCAGCTTGCCCGCGTCCATGTAGCGCTTGGCCTCGACGCCCAGCGGCGTGCCCTGGGAGACGTTCGCCCGGAATATGTCACCGGTCGAGATCTTCGGCACCGAGAGGTGCGCGGCGATGAACTCCGCCTGTGTGCCTTTGCCCGCGCCCGGCGGGCCAACCAGAACGAGTCGCATCTACCGCAGGAACCCTTCGTAGTTCCGCTGCATGAGTTGGCTCTCGATCTGCTTCACGGTCTCCAGACCGACGCCGACCATGATGAGCACAGCGGTGCCGCCGAACGGGAAGTTCTGGAACTGCTGGTTGTCCAGCCAGATGAAGAAGAAGTTCGGCAGGATAGCGACGATGCCCAGGTAGAGCGCACCCGGCAGGGTGATCCGGCTGAGGATGAAGTCGAGGTACTCGGCGGTCGGCTTGCCGGGGCGGATGCCCGGCACGAAGCCGCCGTACTTCTTCATGTTGTCCGCGACCTCGGTCGGGTTGAACGTGATCGACACGTAGAAGTACGTGAAGAAGATGATCAGCAGGAAGTAGATCGCGATGTGCTCCGGCGCGCTCGCCTTCACGATGTGGTTCTGGATCCACGCCTGGACCTTGCCCGGGTCGTTCTGATCGAAGAACTGCAGCGCGAGCTGAGGCAGGTAGAGCAGCGACGAGGCGAAGATGACCGGGATGACGCCGGCCTGGTTCACCTTGAGCGGGATGTAGGTGGACGTGCCGCCGTACATCCGCCGGCCGATCATGCGCTTGGCGTACTGCACCGGGATCCGGCGCTGTGCCTGCTCGATGAAGGTGACAGCGGTGATGACCAGCAGGACCAGGGCGATGACCAGGAGGAACATCCCCCAGCCCTTCGTGGTCTTGATCTTCCAGCCCTCGCTGGGGAGCCGGGCCGCGATCGAGGTGAAGATCAGCACGGACATGCCGTTGCCGACGCCCCGGTCGGTGATCAGCTCACCCAGCCACATCACCACGCCGGTGCCGGCGGTCATGGTCATGACCAGGATGGTCAGCGTCAGCCAGTCCGGGATGCCGGTGCCCTTGGGCACGATCGGGAACTGGTCGCACTGGTTGTTGAACAGCTGCCCGGAGCGGGCCAGCGCCACGAACGCCGAGGACTGGAGGATGCCCAGGCCCAGCGTCAGGTAGCGGGTGTACTGCGTGATCTTGGCCTGCCCGGCCTGGCCCTCCTTGCGGAGCTGCTCCAGGCGCGGGATCACCACCGTCAGCAGCTGCAGGATGATCGACGCGGTGATGTAGGGCATGATGCCCAGCGCGAAGACCGAGAGCTGGAGCAGAGCGCCACCGGAGAAGAGATCCAGCAGGTTCAGCACGCCAGTGCTGCCGCCCTGGATCGTGTCGAGGCACTTCTGCACGTTTCCGTACGAGACGCCCGGGCTGGGCAGCGTGGCGCCCAGCCGGTAGACCGCGATGATGCCTACTGTGAACAGCAGCTTCTTGCGCAGGTCAGGCGTACGGAACGCACTGAGAAAGGCGGACAGCAACTTCTTCCTCCTGCGCGACGCGGGCCGCCGGTGACGAATCCCTGGCGGGGCGGGGTGGTGCCGGACGGAGTGTCCGGTATCCATGGCTGGGAACGGACTCTAACAGCCCGGCCCCGGTCCGGGCAGATGTGCCCGGCTACATAAACCGAATCCGATGTTACCCGGCGCACACGTGGCCGGTAGACCATGGCGCCCGCCCAGTTGCGAACAACTGAGCGGGCGCCGTGGACATCGCCTTACAGCTCCGTGACCGAGCCACCGGCGGCGGTGATCTTCTCCTTGGCCGACGCGCTGAACGCGTGCGCCGAGACCTGGAGAGACACGCCACCGAGGTCGCCCGTGCCGAGCACCTTGACCGGGTGACCCTTGCGGACCGCCCCGGCCTCGACCAGCTCGACCGGGCCGACCTGGCCGCCGTTCGGGAACAGCTCGGCCAGCCGGTCCAGGTTGACCACCTGGAACACGACCTTGAACTTGTTCTTGAAGCCCTTCATCTTCGGCAGGCGCATGTGGATGGGCATCTGCCCACCCTCGAACGCCGGCGAGATGTTCTTCCGGGCCTTGGAACCCTTGGTACCGCGACCGGCGGTCTTGCCCTTCGAGCCCTCACCGCGACCCACACGGGTCTTGTCGGTCTTGGCACCCGGAGCCGGACGCAGGTGGTGCACCTTGATCGTCATTACTCGACCTCCTCGACCTTCACGAGGTGGTTGACCGTGAAGATCATGCCGCGGATCTCCGGCCGGTCCTCCTTGACCACCACGTCGTTGATCCGCTTGAGACCGAGCGAACGCAGCGAGTCACGCTGGTTCTTCTTGGTCCCGATCTCGGACCGGACCTGGGTGACCTTCAGGCGTGCCATCAGGACGCCACCCCCGCCCGCGACGCCAGCATGGCGGCCGGCGCGACGTCCTCGACCGGCAGACCACGACGGGCCGCGACCTGCTCCGGGGACTCGAGCCCCTTCAGGGCCGCCACCGTGGCGTGCACGATGTTGATCGGGTTGGACGAGCCGAGGCTCTTGGAGAGCACGTCGTGGATGCCCGCGCACTCCAGCACGGCACGCACCGGGCCACCGGCGATGACACCCGTACCGGCGGAGGCCGGCTTGAGCAGCACCACACCGGCGGCGTCCTCGCCCGTGACCGGGTGCGGGATCGACTGGCCGATCCGCGGCACCTTGAAGAAGTGCTTCTTGGCCTCCTCGACACCCTTGGCGATCGCCGCGGGCACCTCCTTGGCCTTTCCGTAGCCCACACCGACGGTGCCGTCGCCGTCGCCCACGATCACGAGGGCGGTGAAGCTGAAGCGACGACCACCCTTCACGACCTTGGCGACGCGGTTGATCGCGACGACCCGCTCGAGGTGCGGGGTCTTCTCGACGGGCGCGTTTCCGCGGCCGCCCTCACGGCGGTTGTCGCGGCGACCACCCTCGTTGCCACCGGACCCGCCGCCACGGCGCTGTTGACCTGGCATCAGCAGCCTTCCTTCTCTCTCGTGACGGGGTTTCTAGAACTCGAGCCCGGCTTCGCGGGCGGCGTCGGCGAGCGCGGCGACACGCCCCGCGTACCGGTTGCCACCGCGGTCGAAGACGACCTTCGAGACGCCGGCGGCCTTGGCACGCTCGGCGAGCAGGGCGCCGACCTTGCCGGCCAGGGCGCTCTTGTCGCCCTCGGCGCCGCGCAGCGAGGCGTCCATGGTCGAGGCCGACGCCAGGGTGTGACCCTTGGTGTCGTCCACGACCTGGGCCACCATGTGCCGCAGGGAGCGGGTGACGACGAGGCGGGGACGGTCGGCGGTGCCGCTGACGTTCTTGCGGACCCGGAAGTGCCGACGCGCACGCCCGACGGCACGCTTGGCGGCGACGCCGCGGCGGCGCTTGAGCAGCGTGGCGCTCACTTCTTACCTGCCTTTCCAGCCTTGCGGCGGATGACCTCGCCCTGGTACTTCACGCCCTTGCCCTTGTAGGGCTCCGGCGGACGGATCTTCCGGATGTTGGCGGCGACCTCACCGACCTGCTGCTTGTCGATGCCGGCGACGTGGAACAGCGTCGGCTTCTCGACGGTGAAGGTGATGCCGTCCGGCGCCGGCACGAGGACCGGGTGCGAGAACCCGAGCGCGAACTCCAGGTCCTTGCCCTTGGCGGTCACGCGGTAACCGGTGCCGGCGATCTCCAGGCTCTTGCGGTAGCCCTCGGTGACCCCGACGATCATGTTGGCCACCAGCGTACGGCTCAGGCCGTGCAGCTCCTTGGCCTTGCGCTCGTCGTTGGGCCGGTTGACGTGCAGCTCGCCGTCCTCGCCCCGCTCCGCCGTGATCGGCTCGGCCAGCACGTGGCTCAGCTCGCCCTTGGGGCCCTTGACCTTGACGGTCCGGCCGTCGATCGTGATGTCGACGCCGGCAGGTACCGGGATCGACTTACGTCCAATACGCGACATTTCTACCTGTCTCCCGTTACCAGACGAAGGCGAGGACTTCCCCGCCAACGCTCCGCTTGCGGGCCTGCCGGTCGGTGAGCAGCCCCTGGGACGTCGAAATGATCGCCACGCCCAGTCCACCGAGCACCCGCGGGAGCCCGTCCGACTTGGCGTACACCCGGAGGCCGGGCTTGGACACGCGCTTGATGCCGGCCAGGCTCCGCTCGCGGTTCTGGCCGTACTTCAGCTCGACGACCAGTCGCTTGCCGACGGCGCCCTCCTCGGGCTCCTCGACCGACCAGGTGGCGATGTAGCCCTCGGCCTTGAGGACCTCGGCGATGTTCGCCTTGATCTTCGAGTACGGCATCGTCACCCGGTCGTGGTACGCCTGGTTGGCGTTACGCAGACGCGTGAGCATGTCTGCGATCGGGTCGGTCATCGTCATGAAAACTCGTCAACCTTTCTCGCCGGGGTTCCCCGGGCCAGGCCCGGGGCCTACGGCGAAGAGACAGTTCAGCTGACGCGCCGGAGCGCGCCGGGCTATTACCAGGAAGCCTTGGACACGCCGGGCAGCTCACCGCGGTGGGCCATCTCCCGGATGCACACCCGGCAGAGACCGAACTTGCGGTAGACCGCCTTCGGACGCCCGCACCGCTGGCAGCGGGTGTACGCGCGAACCGAGAACTTCGGCTTCGCGGCCGCCTTGAGGATCAGCGCCTTCTTGGCCATCTCAGTTCTCCTTGAACGGGAAGCCCAGGAGCTTGAGCAGCGCCCGGCCCTCGTCGTCGGTCGTGGCGGTCGTGACCACCGTGATGTCCATGCCCCGCTGGCGATCGATCTTGTCCTGGTCGATCTCGTGGAACACCGACTGCTCGGTCAGACCGAACGTGTAGTTGCCGTGCCCGTCGAGCTTGCGCCCGTCCAGGCCGCGGAAGTCACGGATACGCGGCAGCGCGATCGAGAGCAGCCGGTCCAGGAACTCCCACATCCGGTCGCCGCGGAGGGTGACCTTCGCGCCGATCGGCATGCCCTCGCGGAGCTTGAACTGCGCGATGGACTTGGTGGCCCGCCGGACCTGCGGCTTCTGGCCGGTGATGGTGGCCAGGTCGCGGACGGCCCCGTCGATCAGCTTGGCGTCGCGAGCGGCCTCGCCGACACCCATGTTGACGACGATCTTGACCAGCCGCGGCACCTGCATCGGGTTGGCGAACTCGAACTGCTTCTGCAGCTCGCCCACGATCTCGTTGCGGTACCGCTCCTTGAGGCGCGGCAGGGTCTTGGTTTCGGTAGCCGTGGTCATCAGAGGTCCTTACCGGTGCTACGCGCGATGCGGACCTTCTGGCCGTTGTCGTCGATCCGGTAGCCGACGCGGGTCGGCTTGCCGTCGGAGTCCAGGACCATCACGTTCGAGACGTGGATCGGGGCCTCCTGGGTGACGATGCCACCGGTCTTGGCGCCACGCTGGGTGGTGCTGATGCGGGTGTGCTTCTTGACCCGGTTCACGCCCTCGACCAGGACCTTGTCCTGCCGCGGGTAGGCCGCGATGACCTTGCCCTTGGCACCCTTGTCCTTGCCGGCGATGACGACGACCGTGTCGCCCTTCTTGACCTTCACGGTCACAACACCTCCGGCGCGAGAGAGATGATCTTCATGAACCGCTTGTCCCGCAGCTCCCGGCCCACCGGGCCGAAGATGCGGGTACCGCGCGGGTCCCCACCGTCCTTGATGATGACGGCGGCGTTCTCGTCGAAGCGGATGTACGACCCGTCCGGCCGCCGCTTCTCCTTGGCGGTCCGAACGACGACGGCCTTGACGACGTCGCCCTTCTTCACACCGGCACCGGGGATCGCGTCCTTGACGGTGGCCACGATGACGTCGCCGATGCTCGCGTAGCGCCGACCGGAGCCGCCGAGCACCCGGATGCACAGGATCTCCCGGGCACCCGTGTTGTCGGCGACGCGCAGTCGCGACTCCTGCTGAATCACGTCTATCTCCTATGTCTGCCGGTTCTCCGGCCGCTCGGGGCGGCCGGAGCCTGGCGGAACCTGCGCCCGACCGAGACCGGCCGAGCTCGAGCCTTCGCTACTTGGCCTTCTCGAGGATCTCCACGATCCGCCAGCGCTTGGTGGCGGACAGCGGCCGGGTCTCCATGATCAGGACACGGTCGCCGATGCCGGCCGCGTTCTGCTCGTCGTGGACCTTCAGCTTGCGCGTACGACGCATGATCTTGCCGTACAGCGCGTGCTTGACCCGGTCCTCGACCTCGACCACGACGGTCTTGTCCATCTTGTCGCTGACCACGAGGCCCTCACGAACCTTGCGGCGGGCCCGCGCGGGGGCGGTGGTGTTCTCACTCATGATGCAGTCACCTCAGTCGGCGCGGCCGAGAGACCCAGCTCACGCTCACGCATGATCGTGTAGATCCGGGCGATCTCCCGACGGATGACCTGCAGCCGCCGGTTGTTGTCCAGCTGCCCGGTTGCGGCCTGCACGCGGAGGTTGAACAGCTCCGCCTTCGCCTCGCGCAGCTTCGTGACCAGCTCCTCTTCGGAGAGCTCACGCAGCTCGGAGGACTTGACGCCCGCTGCCATCAGGATTCACCCACTTCGCGCGTAACAATGCGGCACTTCATCGGGAGCTTGTGGATCGCGCGACGCATCGCCTCTCGCGCGATCTGCTCGTTGGGGAAGGACATCTCGAAGAGGACCCGCCCCGGCTTGACGTTGGCGACCCACCACTCGGGCGAACCCTTACCGGAACCCATCCGGGTCTCGGCCGGCTTCTTGGTGAGGGCCTGGTCCGGGAAGATCGTGATCCAGACCTTGCCACCACGCTTGATGTGGCGGGTCATCGCGATACGCGCCGACTCGATCTGGCGGTTGGTCACGTACGCCGGCTCGAGAGCCTGGATCCCGAACTCGCCGAACACCACCCGGTTACCACCCTTGGACGCGCCACTGCGGTCCGGGTGGTGCGGCTTGCGGAAGCCCTTCGGGGGCTTGCGCGGCATCAGCATCTGTCAGCCCTCCTGCTGCTGTTCTGCCGGCTGGGTCGCGGCTGCCGCCACGGCGCCGGCGTCGACCGGGTCACCGGCCGGCGTCTCCGCCTGCTGCGCGATGGTGGTCGCGGCAGCCCGGCCGGCCTCGGTGCCACCGGCGGTCGTACCGGACGAGCCCGAGCGGCCACGGCGCGGCCGGTCCGGCCGGTCGCCACGGTCACGGCGCGGGCCGCGCGACGGGGCGGCCTCGGCCGGGGCCTCGCGGCCCGGGACGGCGTCGCCCTTGTAGATCCAGACCTTCACGCCGATCCGGCCGAAGGTGGTACGGGCCTCGAAGAAGCCGTACTCGATGTTGGCCCGCAGCGTGTGCAGCGGAACCCGGCCCTCGCGGTAGAACTCGGTCCGGCTCATCTCGGCGCCGCCGAGACGGCCCGAGACCTGAACCCGGATGCCCTTGCAGGCCGGGTTCTTCATCGCGGACTGCATCGCCTTGCGCATGGCCCGACGGAAGCTGACCCGGCTGGAGAGCTGCTCGGCGACGCCCTGGGCGACCAGCTGCGCGTCCGACTCGGGGTTCTTGACCTCGATGATGTTCAGCTGGACCTGCTTGCCGGTGAGCTTCTCCAGCTCGCCGCGGATCCGGTCGGCCTCCGCACCCTTACGGCCGATGACGATGCCCGGCCGGGCGGTGTGGATGTCGACGCGGACCCGGTCGCGGGTGCGCTCGATGTCGACCTTGGAGATGCCGGCGCGCTCAAGGCCCTTGGACATCATCCGGCGGATCTTGACGTCCTCGCCGATGTAGTCCTTGTAGAGCTTGTCCGCGAACCAGCGGGACTTCCAGTCGGTCGAGATGCCGAGCCGGAACCCGGTCGGGTGAACCTTCTGACCCATTACTCGGCACCCTCCGTCGTGCTCTGCTCCTCAGCCGCCGGCTTGGCCGGAGCGGCCTTCTTAGCCGACTTCTTCGGCGTGGCCGCCGCGACCGCCTCGACCGCCACGGTGATGTGGCACGTGCGCTTGCGGATCCGGTACGCCCGGCCCTGCGCCCGCGGCCGGAACCGCTTCATGGTCGGGCCCTCGTCGACGAACGCCTCGCTGACGAGCAGCGCGTCGGGGTCCAGCCGCTCGTTGTTCTCCGCGTTGGCGATCGCGCTCGCGAGCACCTTGTACACCTGCTCGCTCGCAGCCTGCGGCGCGAACTGCAGCACCGTGAGCGCCTCCTTCGCGGGCAGGCCGCGGACGAGGTTGACCACCCGGCGCGCCTTCATCGGCGAGATGCGCACGTGCCGCGCAACCGCCCGCGCGCCCGGAAGCACCGGAGCGTCGCCCTTTCCTGGCATCGCTGTAACCCCTTGTTCCTCTATCCGTATGCCCGCGGCGTCAGCGCCGGCGGCTCTTCCGGTCGTCCTTCTCGTGACCCTTGAACGTGCGGGTCAGCGCGAACTCGCCGAGCTTGTGCCCGACCATGGCCTCGGTCACGAAGACCGGGACGTGCTTACGTCCGTCGTGCACGGCGATCGTGTGACCCAGCATCTCCGGGATGATCGTCGAGCGGCGCGACCAGGTCTTGATGACGTTCTTCGAGCCCTTGTCGTTCTGCGTCTCCACCTTCTTGAGCAGGTGGTCGTCGACGAACGGGCCCTTCTTCAGGCTGCGAGGCATGTCTTATCTCCCTCAGCCGCGCTTACGCGTGGCGTAGCGGCGGCGGACGATCAGCCGGTCGCTCGGCTGGCCCTTACGACGGGTGCGGCCCTCGGGCTTACCCTGCGGGTTGACCGGGTGGCGACCACCGGAGGTCTTACCCTCACCACCACCGTGCGGGTGGTCGACCGGGTTCATGGCGACACCACGGACGGTCGGGCGCTTGCCCTTCCACCGCATCCGGCCGGCCTTACCCCAGTTGATGTTCGACTGGTCGGCGTTGCCGATCTCGCCGATGCTGGCGCGGCAGCGCACGTCCACACGCCGGATCTCACCGGACGGCATACGCAGGGTCGCGTACGCGCCCTCACGGCCGAGCAGCTGGATGCCGACGCCGGCCGAGCGGGCCAGCTTGGCGCCGCCGCCCGGGCGCAGCTCCACGTTGTGGATGGTGGTACCGACCGGGATGTTGCGCAGCGGCAGGTTGTTGCCCGGCTTGATGTCGGCGCCCGGACCGGACTCGACGCGGTCGCCCTGCTTCAGGTCCTTCGGCGCGATGATGTAGCGCTTCTCGCCGTCGGCGTAGTGCAGCAGCGCGATGCGCGCGGTGCGGTTCGGGTCGTACTCGATGTGAGCGACCTTCGCCGGCACGCCGTCCTTGTCGACCCGCTTGAAGTCGATCAGACGGTACTGGCGCTTGTGGCCGCCACCGTGGTGCCGCGTGGTGATCCGGCCGTGGGCGTTGCGTCCGCCCTTCTTCGGCAGCGGAGCCAGCAGCGACTTCTCCGGCGTCGACCGGGTGATCTCGGCGAAGTCGGCAACGCTCGAGCCACGCCGGCCCGGCGTCGTCGGCTTGTACTTACGGATAGCCATTGTCTACACCCCTCAGCTGACCGGGCCGCCGAAGGCCTCGATACGGTCACCGTCAGCCAGCTTCACCATCGCGCGCTTGGTGTCCTTGCGCTTGCCGAACCCGGTACGGGTCCGCTTGCGCTTGCCCTCGCGGTTGAGCGTGTTGACCGTCAGGACGCGGACGTTGAAGATCTGCTGGATAGCGATCTTGATCTCGGTCTTGTTGGCGTCCGGGTGCACCAGGAAGGTGTACCAGTTGCGGTTCAGCTCGCTGTAGCTCTTCTCCGAGACGACCGGCGCGACGATGACGTCACGCGGATCGGCGATCGTGCTCACTTGCCATCCTCCTCGGTGGTCTCGGCGGGCACGCCCAGGAACTCGTCCAGGGCCTCCTTCGTGAAGACCACGTCGTCGGCCACCAGCACGTCGTAGGTGTTGAGCTGGCCGGCCTCGATCAGGTGCACCCGGCTGTCCCGCGCGTTGCGCAGGTTCCGCAGCGACACCCAGTTCAGCTCGTCGGTGCTGCTCAGCACGACCAGGACCCGACGGGCCTCGGTGAGCTTGGTCAGCGTGGCCAGGGCCGCCTTGGTGGACGGCTTCTCGCCGGAGACGAACGCCTCGACGACGTGCACCTGGCCGGCGCGGGCCCGGTCGGAGAGGGCGCCACGCAGGGCGGCGGCCTTCATCTTCTTCGGGGTGCGCTGGCTGTAGTCGCGCGGCACCGGGCCGTGGACCACGCCACCGCCGGCGAACTGCGGCGCGCGGGTCGAGCCCTGGCGGGCACGACCGGTGCCCTTCTGCTTGTACGGCTTCTTGCCTCCACCGGAGACCTCGCCGCGGGTCTTCGTCTTGTGCGTACCCTGACGGGCCGCCGCGAGCTGGGCCACCACGACCTGGTGCATCAGGGCGATGTTGGCCTGCGCGTCGAAGATGTCGGCCGGCAGCTCGACGGAGCCGCTCTTGGCGCCTTCGACGTTGATGACGTCAACGGTGGTCACTTGGCCGCACCGCCCTTCTTCACCTTCGCCTTGGCCGCGGTGCGGACCAGGACCAGCGCGCCCTTCGGGCCGGGGATGGCACCGCGGACGAGCAGGAGGTTGTTCTCGGTGTCGACCGCCTGGACGGTCAGGTTCTGGACGGTGTAGCGCACGCCACCCATCCGGCCCGCCATCCGGGTGCCCTTGAAGACGCGACCCGGGGTCGCGCAGGCGCCGATCGAGCCGGGCGAGCGGTGCTTGCGCTCGACACCGTGGCTGGCGCGCAGGCCGTGGAAGCCGTGCCGCTTCATCGGGCCGGCGTAGCCCTTGCCCTTGGTCTTTCCGGTCACGTCGATCACGACGCCGGCCGGGAACTCCTCGACCGTGACCTCGTGGCCCGGCGCGTAGTCCGCGGCGTCGGAGGTGCGCAGCTCGACGATGTGCCGGCGCGGCGCGACGTCCGCCTTGGCGTAGTGCCCGGCGAGCGGCTTCTTGACCTTGCGCGGGTCGATGACCCCGTACGCCAGCTGGACCGCGGAGTAGCCGTCCTTGTCGGCGCTACGAACCTGGCTCACGACGCACGGGCCGGCCTGAACCACGGTCACGGGCACAACCTTGTTGTTGTCCCAGACCTGGGTCATGCCGAGCTTGGCGCCCAGGATCCCCTTGACTTGCCTGTCCATTTGTCCGGTCCCTACAGCTTGATCTCGATGTCGACGCCAGCCGGCAGGTCGAGGCGCATGAGCGAGTCGACCGTCTTCGGGGTCGGGTCGATGATGTCGATCAGACGCTTGTGCGTACGCATCTCGAAGTGCTCGCGCGAGTCCTTGTACTTGTGCGGCGAGCGGATGACGCAGAAACGGTTGATCTCCGTGGGCAGCGGCACCGGGCCAGCGACCTGCGCCCCGGTACGCGTCACCGTCTCGACGATCTTCCGAGCCGAGGAGTCGACGACCTCGTGGTCATAGGCCTTGAGCCGGATGCGGATCTTCTGTCCCGCCATGGTGGCTTCTGTTCCTTCTCTCGATGCCGCTGTGTTGCGGGCGCCTGCACCGGCTGG
Organism: Micromonospora sp. NPDC048169; assembly: GCF_040652815.1. Classification (NCBI taxonomy): domain Bacteria; kingdom Bacillati; phylum Actinomycetota; class Actinomycetes; order Micromonosporales; family Micromonosporaceae; genus Micromonospora; species Micromonospora sp. NPDC048169. The sequence continues at coordinate 192,127 of NZ_JBEZMS010000006.1, read as the reverse complement.
CACAGGCCCACTTCCGCCGACCCCCGCGGTCGGGCGTGTCGCGCCCGTGGGCCAGGCTCCGCCCCGGGACTCCGGAGCGATTCTCTGACCACGCGGTGGGTCATGGCGCCGATCGCGGGGACCGCGACCTGGACGCCGCGCGAGGGTGGTTGACCGCCGATGGCGATCAACCACCCTACGCGAGACAGTCTGACTCCCGGAGGTCCAGCGTTAACCGGACGCAGGCGACCGACTGTCGTTACGCAACCTGACTAGTATGCCGCACTACCGGCGGCGACGCTAATCGGGGTTACCCAGCTCACTTGATGATCTTGGTGACGCGACCCGCGCCAACCGTACGACCACCCTCGCGGATCGCGAACTTCAGGTTCTCCTCCATGGCGATGGGCTGGATCAGCTTCACCGTCATCGAGGTGTTGTCGCCCGGCATGACCATCTCGGTGCCCTCGGGCAGCGTGACGACGCCGGTGACGTCCGTGGTCCGGAAGTAGAACTGCGGGCGGTAGTTCTGGAAGAACGGGGTGTGCCGGCCGCCCTCCTCCTTGGAGAGGATGTAGACCGTCGCCTCGAACTCCGTGTGCGGGGTCGTGGTGCCCGGCTTGATGACGACCATGCCGCGCTCGACGTCCTCGCGCTTGATGCCACGCAGCAGCAGACCGACGTTCTCACCCGCGCGGGCCTCGTCGAGCAGCTTGCGGAACATCTCGATGCCGGTGCAGGTGGTCTTCATCGACTTCTCACGGATGCCGACGATCTCCACCTCCTCGTTCGGCTTGAGGATGCCGCGCTCGGCGCGACCGGTGACCACGGTGCCGCGGCCGGTGATCGTGAAGACGTCCTCGATGGGCATGAGGAACGGCTTCTCGGTCTCGCGCTCCGGCTGCGGGATCGCGGTGTCCACGGCGTTCATCAGGTCCAGGAGCTTCCCGGTCCACTCCGGGTCGCCCTCCAGGGCCTTCAGCGCCGAGACCCGCACGACCGGCAGGTCGTCACCCGGGTACTCCTGCGAGGAGAGCAGCTCGCGGACCTCGAGCTCGACGAGCTCCAGGAGCTCCTCGTCGTCGACCATGTCGCTCTTGTTGAGCGCCACGACGATGTACGGCACACCGACCTGACGGGCCAGCAGCACGTGCTCGCGGGTCTGCGGCATCGGGCCGTCGGTCGCCGCCACCACCAGGATCGCGCCGTCCATCTGCGCGGCACCGGTGATCATGTTCTTGATGTAGTCGGCGTGACCGGGGCAGTCGACGTGCGCGTAGTGACGCGCCTCGGTCTGGTACTCGACGTGCGCGATGGAGATCGTGATGCCGCGGGCCTTCTCCTCCGGCGCCTTGTCGATCTCGTCGAACGGCGTGTACGGGTTCAGGTCCGGGTACTGGTCGTGCAGGACCTTGGTGATGGCCGCCGTCAGCGTCGTCTTACCGTGGTCGATGTGACCAATGGTGCCGATGTTGACGTGCGGCTTAGTCCGCTCGAACTTCGCCTTCGCCACTGGGTCCTCCTGTGGACTTTCTTGGTTCGTTCGCCCCGGCGCGCCGTTCGGCGCTTAGGACTCTGTCGACAGCCTTTCCGGCCGGAAGGCCGGAGAGCTTTTGTGGGTTCTGCGGCGATGAAGCCTACAGGCCCGGTCTCACGCAATCCGATCGAGGTGGCCGCGGGCGGGAGAACCCTCCCGCGACCGCCCCCGTGTCATCGGATCAGCCGAGGGTGAGTGTCACTCACCCGTCGCCTTGGCGATGATCTCCTTGGCCACCGAGTTCGGAACCTCGGCGTAGGAGTCGAACTGCATGCTGTAGCTAGCCCGGCCCTGGGTCTTCGACCGCAGGTCGCCGACGTAGCCGAACATCTCCGACAGCGGCACCAGAGCCCGGACGACGCGAGCGCCGCTGCGCTCCTCCATCGCCTGGATGATGCCACGCCGGGAGTTGAGGTCGCCGATGACGTCACCCATGTTCTCCTCAGGAGTGGTGACTTCAACGGCCATCATCGGCTCGAGGAGAGCGGGGTCGGCCTTGCGGGCCGCCTCCTTCATCGCCATCGAGCCGGCGATCTTGAACGCCATCTCCGACGAGTCGACCTCGTGGTACTGGCCGTCCACCAGGGTGAGCTTGACGCCCACCAGGGGGAAGCCGGCGAGGATGCCGTACTGCATGGCGTCCTGCGCACCCGCGTCCACCGAGGGGATGAACTCCCGGGGGATGCGGCCACCGGTCACCGCGTTGGCGAACTCGTAGGTCGGGGCGTCGTTGCCGAGCGGCAGCGGCTCCACGCTGATGATCACGCGGGCGTACTGGCCGGAACCACCGGTCTGCTTCTTGTGGGTGTACTCGACCTTCTCCACCTTGCGGCGGATGGTCTCGCGGTACGCCACCTGCGGCTTGCCGATGTTCGCCTCGACGTTGAACTCGCGGCGCATCCGGTCGACCAGGATGTCCAGGTGCAGCTCGCCCATGCCGGAGATGACCGTCTGACCGGTCTGGTCGTCCAGCTTGACGCGGAAGGTCGGGTCCTCCTCGGCCAGCCGCTGGATGGCGGTGCTGAGCTTCTCCTGGTCGGCCTTGGTCTTCGGCTCGATGGCCACCTCGATGACCGGCTCCGGGAAGGTCATCGACTCCAGGATGACCGGGTTCGCCGGGTCGCACAGGGTGTCACCGGTGGTGGTCTGCTTCAGACCCTGCACCGCGATGATGTCGCCGGCCTGGGCGGAGCTGCGCTCCTCCCGCTTGTTGGCGTGCATCTGGTAGATCTTGCCGATCCGCTCCTTGCGGTCCTTGGTGGAGTTGATCACCTGAGAACCGGACTCGAGCGTGCCGGAGTAGATCCGGACGTACGTCAGCTTGCCGAGGTGCTTGTCGGTCTGGATCTTGAAGGCCAGGCCGGAGAACGGCTCGGAGACCGCGGGCTTCCGCTGCAGCGGGGTCTCGCCGTCGGTGGCCGTACCCTCGATCGCCGGGATGTCCAGCGGCGAGGGCAGGTACGCGACGACCGCGTCCAGCATCGGCTGGATGCCCTTGTTCTTGAAGGCGGTACCGGTGAGGACCGGGTTGGCCTTGCCGGCGATGGTGGCCCGGCGGATGGCGGCCTTGATCTCGTCGACCGAGATCTCCTCGCCCTCGAGGTACTTCTCCATCACCGAGTCGTCGACGTCGGCGAGGGTCTCCATCAGCTTCTCGCGCCACTCGGCGGCGGAGTCGGCGAGGTCGGCCGGGATCTCCTCGACCGCGTAGTCCTCACCCTTCTGGGTCTCGCCGCGCCAGGTGAGCGCGCGCATCTCGACCAGGTCGACCACGCCGATGAAGTCGGACTCGGCGCCGATCGGGATCTGCAGGACCAGCGGGGTGGCGTTGAGCCGGTCGATCATCATCTGCACGCAGCGGAAGAAGTCGGCACCGGTCCGGTCGAGCTTGTTGACGAAGCACATCCGGGGGACGTTGTACTTGTCCGCCTGCCGCCAGACGTTCTCCGTCTGGGGCTCCACGCCGGCCACGCCGTCGTAGACCGCGACCGCACCGTCCAGAACACGCAGCGACCGCTCGACCTCGACCGTGAAGTCGACGTGGCCGGGCGTGTCGATGATCTGGATCGTGTGGCCCTTCCACTCGCACTTGGTGGCGGCGGAAGTGATGGTGATACCGCGCTCCTGCTCCTGCTCCATCCAGTCCATGACGGCGGCGCCCTCGTGGACCTCACCGATCTTGTACGTGATGCCGGTGTAGAACAGGATTCGCTCGGTGGTGGTGGTCTTACCGGCATCGATGTGGGCCATGATGCCGATGTTGCGTACGTTGGCGAGCGCGTCTGCGGCGGCCACTTCAATCCCTACTTATCGTCGTCTCGACACAACTGGTGGCGGTTCCGGCGCCGGTGGGCGCCGGAACCTCAGGTGTTACCAGCGGTAGTGCGCGAAGGCCTTGTTCGACTCGGCCATCTTGTGCGTGTCCTCACGCCGCTTGACGGCGGCGCCGAGGCCGTTGCTCGCGTCCAGCAGCTCGTTCATCAGCCGCTCGACCATGGTCTTCTCGCGCCGGGCCCGGGAGTAGGTCACCAGCCAGCGCAGACCGAGCGTGGTCGCGCGGGACGGCCGGACCTCGACCGGAACCTGGTAGGTGGCGCCACCGACACGGCGGCTGCGCACCTCGAGGGTCGGCTTGACGTTGTCCATCGCGCGCTTGAGCGTGACGACCGGGTCGGTGCCGGACTTCTCGCGGCAGCCCTCCAGGGCGGCGTACACGATGCGCTCGGCGAGCTGACGCTTGCCGCGCAGCAGGATCTTGTTCACCAGCTGGGTGACCAGCGGCGAGTTGTACACCGGGTCAGCGACCAGCGGCTTCCGCGGAGCGGGTCCCTTACGCGGCATGTCAGCTCTTCTCCTTCTTCGCGCCGTAACGGCTGCGAGCCTGCTTGCGGTTGCGGACACCCTGGGTGTCCAGCGAGCCGCGCACGATCTTGTACCGCACGCCGGGCAGGTCCTTCACACGACCGCCGCGCACGAGCACGATCGAGTGCTCCTGAAGGTTGTGGCCGACGCCCGGGATGTAGGCGGTCACCTCGATCTGGCTGCTGAGCTTGACACGAGCGACCTTGCGCAGCGCCGAGTTCGGCTTCTTCGGGGTGGTGGTGTACACGCGGGTGCACACGCCGCGCCGCTGGGGAGACCCCTTGAGCGCCGGGGTCTTGGTCTTGGTCGTCTTGGCCTGACGGCCCTTTCGGACCAACTGCTGAATGGTGGGCACCGGGTTTCTCCGCTCCCTTCGGCCGCTGCGAGGCGACCGCGCCGTCTGCTCCAGCCGTCCGGATGGGCGGCTCTCCTACATTCCAACCAGGGCCGCCTGACGGCACCCCAGCACCCGCGGTCGGGCGTGTCGCCCGAGTCACGGCCCGGTGTCGGCCGCTGAGGCGTCGTACCGGATCTTCGGTCTTGGTGGTGCGATCGCGCGATCACCGGCTGACCGGTTCCAGCGCACGCACGCATTGCCCGGGCGGGCCCGGGCACAAGGGGAAAGAGTACCTACCACAGCCGCGCCGGTCAAAACGGATGGGTCGGAGAAGGACCGCTGTGCGGTCCGCCGCCGACCTCCGGGTCGCCGATGCGCCGGTGATGGGCACCTACAGTGACAAGTGTACCGGCTCGTCCGTCGCGCGGCCGGGCGGCCCCGGGACCGCCCGGCCTTCGGGCACCCGGACATACCGCTCAACCCCGGCCACCGGCCGCAGGCGTCGCGGACACGACCTCAGGTGATCTGCACCACCAGAGCCAGCGCGAGCCCGATCAGGCCGAACAACAGGCCCGCCGCGCCGCAGGAGATCCCGGCCACGGCCAGGCCGGCGCCGGTGAACCGGACCGCCGGTGGCGGCGGCTGCCGCCGGACCTGCCGCCGGGCGAGCAGGCCGGCCACCACCGCACCGACGCCGATCAACCCGCCGAGCACCGTGAACGCGCCCGCCGCCCAGGCGCCGCCGACATTTCGGCCGGCCAGGCCGAAACACAGCACCAGCAGCGACACCCCGATCGCGGCGATCCCGGCGACGAGCGACCCGATGGCCAGGCCCGAGGTGACCGGCGGCACGTCGAGGTGGACCACGCCGAACGGCGTACCCGGCACCGCGTCGACCCGCTTCGGCGGCCGGGGCGCCTCGGCCGGCGGCGGCGGAAGCGCCGGCCCGCCGTGCGGACCCCAGCCGCCGTGGCCGGGCGCGCTCCCCGGCGCCGCCCACCCGCCACCGTGCGCCGGCGGACTCCCCGGGTACGCCCCGAACGCCGGTTGGTGCGCGGGCGCGGACGCGGGACCCGGCGGGTACGGCCCGGGGCGGTTCGGGTCGCCTCCCGGCGCAGCCGGTTCCGTCACGGGATCCTCCTGTCCACACGCGCCCGCCGCGCGGCGGACACCGGCCAGGCTACCGTCGCCGATCACGGCCGGGTGGGCGGGCGCGGGCCCGCTCCCCCACCGGGTCAGTCGAAGTTCGGCGCGAAGTCGTGGCCGAACGAGGCGTCCGCGTGCCGGACCACACCGATCACCACCGCGGCGACCACCGCGGCGGCGGTGAGCACCAGGCCGGTCCGCGCCATCTGCTCGCCGCGCCGCAGCCAGTCCGCGCCGGTGAGGTAACCACCCGAGGCGTACGCCTCCCGGCGGGCCTGCCGGGCCAGCATGAGCGCGATGGTCGCCGGCACCGCGCCGCCGATGAAGAACCCGGTGAGCGCACCGATCAGCCCGAGCGCGAAGACGGCGCGGGCCTTGGTGGAGCGGACCGGCTCCGGATCGTGCGGATGGCGGTACGCCTGCGGCACGGCAGGCGCCGGCCCGGGCACTGTCGTCATGCCCTCCATCATGCCCCGGATCCCGCGCACCGGTCCCGGCACCGCGGACGCGGCGAGGCCCCCGGCGGATGCCGGGGGCCTCGTCGTTTCCTATTGCTTAGCGGTACGACCCGAAGTCGAAGTCGTCCAGCGGAACCGCCTGGCCGCTGGCCGGCCCGAAGCCGTAGTCGGTCTCCGGGTAGCCGGTCATCGAGTAGACCTTGGCCTTCGCCTCCTCGGTCGGCTCGACCCGGACGTTGCGGTACTTGCTGATGCCCGTACCGGCCGGGATGAGCTTACCGATGATCACGTTCTCCTTGAGGCCGATCAGCGAGTCGCTGCGGGCGTGGATCGCCGCGTCCGTCAGCACCCGGGTGGTCTCCTGGAAGGAGGCCGCCGACAGCCAGGAATCCGTGGCCAGCGAGGCCTTGGTGATACCCATCAGCACCGGGCGACCGGCGGCGGGCTCGCCACCCTCGCCGACGAGCCGGCGGTTCTCCGACTCGAACAGCGCCCGGTCGACAAGCACGCCCGGCAGGAACTCGGTCGAGCCGGAGTCGATCACGGTCACCCGCTTGAGCATCTGGCGGATGATGATCTCGATGTGCTTGTCGTGGATGAGCACACCCTGCGAGCGGTAGACCTCCTGGACCTCCTGGGTCAGGTGGACCTGGACCGCGCGCGGGCCGAGGATGCGCAGCAGCTCGTGCGGGTCGATGGTGCCCTCGGTGAGCTTCTCGCCGACCTCGACGTGGTCGCCGTCGTGCGCCCGGAGCCGGACCCGCTTCGAGATCTTGTCGTAGACGATCTCGTCGCTGCCGTCGTCCGGGATGACCACGATCTTGCGGGACCGCTCGCCGTCCTCGATCCGGATGCGGCCGGGGGTGTCGGCGATGGGCGCCTTACCCTTCGGCACCCGGGCCTCGAAGATCTCCTGGACACGGGGCAGACCCTGGGTGATGTCCTCACCCGCGACACCACCGGTGTGGAAGGTACGCATCGTCAGCTGCGTACCCGGCTCACCGATCGACTGGGCGGCGATGATGCCGACCGCCTCGCCGACGTCCACGGTCTTGCCGGTCGGCAGCGAGCGGCCGTAGCACGCACCGCAGACGCCCAGCTTCGACTCGCAGGTGAGCACGCTGCGCACCCGCACCGTCTCGGTCCCGGCGGCGACGATCGCGTCCACCAGGATCGAGTTGATGTCCTGGCCGCGGTGCGCCACCACGGTGCCGTCCGGCCCCTTGATGTCGTCGGCCAGCGTCCGGGCGTGCACGCTGGTCTCGGCGTGCTCGTGCACGACCAGCTTGCCGTCGATGCGCTCGCCGACCTGCATCGGGATGGCGCGGTCGGTGCCGCAGTCCTCCTCGCGGATGATGACGTCCTGCGAGACGTCCACCAGACGCCGGGTCAGGTAACCCGAGTCGGCGGTACGCAGGGCGGTGTCCGCGAGACCCTTGCGGGCACCGTGCGTGGAGATGAAGTACTCCAGCACGGACAGACCCTCCCGGTACGACGCCTTGATGGGTCGCGGGATGATCTCGCCCTTGGGGTTGGCCACCAGACCACGGATCGCCGCGATCTGCCGGAGCTGGAGCAGGTTACCGCGGGCACCCGAGTTGATCATCTTCCACAGCGGGTTCTCCTGCGGCAGCGCGGTGTCCATCTCCTTGGCGACCTCGTTTGTCGCCTTGGTCCAGATCTCGATGAGCTCGCCGCGGCGCTCCTCGGCGGTCATCAGACCACGCTGGTACTGCTTGTCGATCCGGTCGGCTTCCTTCTCGTACCGCTCCAGGATCTCCCGCTTGCGCGGCGGAGCGATGACGTCCTCCATGCCGATGGTGACGCCGGACCAGGTGGCCCAGTGGAAACCGGCCTCCTTGAGCCCGTCCAGGGTGGCCGCCAGGGCCACCTTCGGGAACCGCTCGGCGAGGTCGTTGACGATCGCGGAGAGCTGGCCCTTGCGGATCTCGTAGTTCACGAAGCGGTAGCCCGGGGGCAGCGTCTCGTTGAACAGGACCCGGCCCAGCGTGGTCTCCACGGTCACCGGCTCGCCCTCGGTCCACCCCTCGGGGGCGGTCCACGGCTCGGCGCCGGCGCCGTTGTCCACGCCGACCACGTCGCGCAGCCGGATCCGGACCGGCGCCTGCAGGTGCAGCTCGCCGTTGTCGTACGCCATCCGCGCCTCGGCGTCCGAGCTGAACGCCCGGCCCTCGCCCTTGCCACCCGGGGTGAGGTGGGTGAGGTGGTAGAGACCGATGACCATGTCCTGGGTGGGCATGGTGACCGGCTTGCCGTCGGCCGGCTTGAGGATGTTGTTCGACGACAGCATCAGGATCCGCGCCTCGGCCTGGGCCTCGGCGGACAGCGGCACGTGCACCGCCATCTGGTCACCGTCGAAGTCGGCGTTGAACGCGGTGCAGACCAGCGGGTGGATCTGGATGGCCTTGCCCTCGACCAGCTGCGGCTCGAAGGCCTGGATGCCCAGACGGTGCAGGGTCGGCGCACGGTTCAGCAGCACCGGGTGCTCGCCGATGACCTCTTCCAGCACGTCCCACACGACCGGCCGCTGCCGCTCGACCATCCGCTTGGCGGACTTGATGTTCTGGGCGTGGTTGAGGTCGACCAGCCGCTTCATCACGAACGGCTTGAACAGCTCCAGCGCCATCTGCTTGGGCAGGCCGCACTGGTGCAGCTTGAGCTTCGGGCCGACCACGATGACCGAACGGCCGGAGTAGTCGACGCGCTTACCCAGCAGGTTCTGGCGGAACCGGCCCTGCTTGCCCTTGAGCATGTCGGACAGCGACTTCAGCGGCCGGTTACCCGGGCCGGTGACCGGACGACCACGACGGCCGTTGTCGAACAGCGCGTCGACGGCCTCCTGGAGCATCCGCTTCTCGTTGTTGACGATGATCTCGGGCGCGCCGAGGTCGATCAGCCGCTTGAGGCGGTTGTTCCGGTTGATCACACGCCGGTACAGGTCGTTCAGGTCGGAGGTCGCGAAGCGGCCACCGTCGAGCTGCACCATCGGGCGCAGGTCCGGCGGGATGACCGGGACGCAGTCCAGCACCATGCCGAGCGGCGAGTTGCGGGTGTTCTGGAACGCCGCGACGACCTTGAGCCGCTTGAGCGCCCGGATCTTCCGCTGGCCCTTGCCGGAGCGGATCGTCTCGCGCAGGTTCTCCGCCTCGGCCTCCAGGTCCATGTTCTGGACCAGGGCCTTGATCGCCTCGGCGCCCATGCTGCCGGTGAAGTACTCACCGAAGCGGTCGCGCAGCTCGCGGTAGAGCAGCTCGTCGGTGACCAGCTGCTTCGGCTCCAGCTTGCGGAAGGTGTCGAGGACCTCGTCGAGGCGGTCGATCTCGCGCTGGGCCCGGTCGCGGATCTGGCGCATCTCGCGCTCTCCGCCCTCCTTGACCTTGCGCCGGACGTCCGCCTTCGCGCCCTCGGCCTCCAGCTCGGCCAGGTCGGCCTCCAGCTTGGCGGCCCGCTTCTCGATCTCCGAGTCGCGGCTGTTCTCCGCCTGCCGCTTCTCGGCCAGGATCTCGTTCTCGATGGTCGAGAGGTCGCGGTGACGCGCTTCGGCGTCCACGCTCGTCACGACGTACGAGGCGAAGTAGATGATCTTTTCGAGGTCCTTCGGGGCGAGGTCCAGCAGGTAACCCAGCCGGCTCGGCACGCCCTTGAAGTACCAGATGTGGGTCACCGGAGCGGCCAGCTCGATGTGACCCATCCGCTCCCGGCGAACCTTGGAGCGGGTCACCTCGACGCCACAGCGCTCGCAGATGATGCCCTTGAATCGGACCCGCTTGTACTTACCGCAGTAGCACTCCCAGTCCCGCTGCGGACCGAAGATCTTCTCGCAGAAGAGCCCGTCCTTCTCCGGCTTGAGGGTGCGGTAGTTGATGGTCTCGGGCTTCTTTACCTCGCCGTGGGACCACTGACGGATGTCGTCAGCGGTGGCGAGGCCGATGCGCAGCTCGTCGAAGAAGTTGACGTCGAGCACTATGTCCCCTATGTCGTCGTCTGTACTGCTAGCTAACGAGTGGGATCCGGGGCAGGGTCACCCTGCCCCGGATCACCACCTCAGACCTCTTCGACCGAGCTCGGCTCGCGCCGGGACAGGTCGATGCCCAGCTCCTCCGCCGCCCGGAACACCTCGTCGTCGGTCTCGCGCATCTCCAGGGCCACACCGTCGCTGGAGAGCACCTCGACGTTGAGGCACAGCGACTGCAGCTCCTTGAGCAGCACCTTGAACGACTCCGGGATGCCCGGCTCGGGGATGTTCTCGCCCTTGACGATCGCCTCGTAGACCTTGACCCGGCCCAGGACGTCGTCGGACTTGATGGTCAGCAGCTCCTGCAGGGCGTAGGCGGCGCCGTACGCCTGCATGGCCCAGCACTCCATCTCACCGAAGCGCTGGCCACCGAACTGCGCCTTACCGCCCAGCGGCTGCTGCGTGATCATCGAGTACGGGCCGGTCGACCGGGCGTGGATCTTGTCGTCGACCAGGTGGTTGAGCTTCAGGATGTAGACGTAGCCGACCGCGATCGGGTCGGGCAGCGGCTCGCCGGAACGACCGTCGAACAGCTGCGCCTTGCCGCTGCCGCCGATGAGCTGGTTGCCGTCCCGGTTGGGCAGGGTCGACGCCAGCAGACCGGAGATCTCCTCCTCGCGGGCACCGTCGAAGACCGGAGTGGCCACGTTGGTGTCCGGCTCGGACTCGTGCGCGTTGATCGAGCGGAGCTGGCGCTTCCACTCGGCGTCGTCGCCGTCCACGCTCCAGCCGGTCTTGGCCACCCACCCGAGGTGGGTCTCCAGGACCTGGCCGATGTTCATCCGGGACGGCACACCGAGCGGGTTCAGCACGATGTCGACCGGGGTGCCGTCCTCCAGGAACGGCATGTCCTCGATCGGCAGGATCTTGGAGATGACGCCCTTGTTGCCGTGGCGGCCCGCGAGCTTGTCACCGTCCTGGATCTTGCGCTTCTGGGCCACGTAGACCCGGACCAGCTCGTTCACGCCCGGGGGCAGCTCGTCGCCGTCCTCGCGGGAGAAGGTACGCACACCGATGACCGTTCCGGTCTCGCCGTGCGGCACCTTCAGCGAGGTGTCGCGGACCTCGCGCGCCTTCTCACCGAAGATCGCGCGGAGCAGCCGCTCCTCGGGGGTCAGCTCGGTCTCACCCTTCGGGGTGACCTTGCCGACCAGGATGTCACCGGGGACGACCTCGGCGCCGATCCGGATGATGCCGCGCTCGTCGAGGTCGGCGAGCATCTCCTCGCTGACGTTCGGGATGTCGCGGGTGATCTCCTCCGGGCCGAGCTTGGTGTCCCGGGCGTCGACCTCGTGCTCCTCGATGTGGATCGAGGTGAGCACGTCCTGCTGCACGAGGCGCTGCGACAGGATGATCGCGTCCTCGTAGTTGTGGCCCTCCCAGCACATGAACGCCACGAGCAGGTTGCGCCCGAGCGCCATCTCGCCCTCGTCGGTGCACGGACCGTCGGCGATGACCTGGCCGGCCTCGACGCGGTCGCCCTCGAAGACGACCGGCTTCTGGTTGACGCAGGAGCCGGCGTTGGAGCGGCGGAACTTGTGCAGCAGGTACGTCCGGCGGTGGCCGTCGTCCTGGTGGACCGTGATGTAGTCCGCGCACAGGTCCTCGACCACACCGCCGACCTCGGCGACGACCACGTCGCCGGCGTCCACCGCGGCGCGGTACTCCATGCCCGTACCGACCAGCGGGGCCTCGGCCTTGACCAGCGGCACCGCCTGACGCTGCATGTTCGCGCCCATGAGCGCGCGGTTGGCGTCGTCGTGCTCCAGGAACGGGATCATCGCGGTGGCGACCGAGGTCATCTGCCGCGGCGACACGTCCATGTAGTCCACGGCGCCCGGCGCGACGTCCTCGGTCTCGCCGCCCTTACGGCGGACCAGGACGCGATCCTCGGCGAAGGTGCCGTCCGACTTCAGCGGGGCGTTTGCCTGCGCCTTGACGAACCGGTCCTCCTCGTCCGCGGTCAGGTAGTCGATCTGGTCGGTGACCCGGCCGTCGATGACCTTCCGGTACGGCGTCTCGATGAAGCCGAACGGGTTGACCCGGGCGAACGTGGACAGCGCGCCGATCAGGCCGATGTTCGGGCCTTCCGGCGTCTCGATCGGGCACATCCGGCCGTAGTGGGACGGGTGCACGTCCCGGACCTCGAAGCCGGCCCGCTCGCGGGACAGACCACCCGGGCCGAGCGCGCTCAGCCGGCGCCGGTGGGTCAGGCCCGCCAGCGGGTTGGTCTGGTCCATGAACTGGGACAGCTGCGACGTACCGAAGAACTCCTTGATCGCCGCCACCACCGGGCGGATGTTGATCAGGGTCTGCGGCGTGATCGCCTCGACGTCCTGGGTGGTCATCCGCTCGCGGACGACCCGCTCCATCCGGGAGAGACCCACCCGGACCTGGTTCTGGATCAGCTCGCCCACGGTACGCAGGCGACGGTTGCCGAAGTGGTCGATGTCGTCGGCCTCGTAGCCCTCCTCACCGGCGTGCAGCCGGCAGAGGTATTCCACGGTGGCGACGATGTCGTCCTCGGTGAGCGTGCCGGTGGTGATCGGCACGTCCAGCTCGAGCTTCTTGTTGAACTTGTAGCGCCCGACCTTGGCGACGTCGTACCGCTTCGGGTTGAAGAAGAGGTTGTCGAGCAGGGTCTGGGCGTTCTCACGGGTCGGCGGCTCGCCAGGGCGGAGCTTCCGGTAGATGTCGAGCAGGGCCTCGTCCTGGCCGGCGATGTGGTCCTTCTCGAGCGTGGTCATCATGAGCTCGGACCAGCCGAACTTCTCACGGATGCGCTCGGCGGACCACCCGATGGCCTTGAGCAGGACGGTGACGGCCTGGCGGCGCTTGCGGTCGATGCGAACGCCGACCGTGTCGCGCTTGTCGATGTCGAACTCCAGCCAGGCACCCCGGCTCGGGATGACCTTGACGCTGGAGAGGTCGCGGTCGGAGGTCTTGTCCGGCTGCTTGTCGAAGTACACGCCCGGCGAGCGGACGAGCTGGCTGACCACGACGCGCTCGGTGCCGTTGATGATGAAGGTGCCCTTCGGCGTCATCATCGGGAAGTCACCCATGAACACCGTCTGGCTCTTGATCTCGCCAGTGGTGTTGTTGGTGAACTCCGCGGTCACGAACAGCGGCGCGCAGTAGGTCAGGTCCTTCTCCTTGCACTCCTCGATCGAGGCCTTGACCTCGTCGAAGCGCGGAGCCGAGAAGGAGAGCGACATGGTGCCGGAGAAGTCCTCAATGGGACTGATCTCGTCGAGGATCTCCGCGAGACCCGAGCGTGCGTGCGGGTCGTCCGCCGACCGGCCCTGCCAAGCCTCGTTGCCGACGAGCCAGTCGAAGGACTCGTTCTGGATGGCGAGGAGGTTGGGGACCTCGAGGTGTTCGGTGATCCGACCGAAAGAAACTCGGCGGGGCGCGAATGCGCTCGACGTACGACTGGTCTTCGCAGGGCGGGAAGCTGCCAAGATGCGTCCTTCCGAGGACCGGTGCTGCAGAACGGCTGGTACGCGTGCACTCCAATGACCCCACCAGAAATATCCACAATCGGACATTTCCGAGCAGGGGTCAAGTCGGAAGGCAGCGCAAACTAGCAGTGTAGCCGAGAGGCTAACCGCTGTCCAGCCCAACCCGCAGGTCGTCGCGGAACAAGCCCTGGGACCTCGGAAAACCGGGTCGACCGGGCCGCTCGGAACGCGACGCTCCTGCCGGTCCGCTCGGGTGCCGCGGCGGCGGTGCTGCCGTTGCCCTTACCCGAGAGGCGGCCGTTGCAAGCGCGGAAGGTCTTGCTGATGTTCAGCGTGCCTGGCAGGCCGGTGCCGCGTCAAGGGCCGGTTACCGCTCGGGGTGTCTTTCCCACCGACGGGCTACCGGCAGACGTCGCTGACCGGCCGATGAGAGGACGCTGTACGCCCTGCTCACGCCGTTCGCCCGCGGGTGGCACCAACACGGCGGGCGGTGACCCGGTCTCCCGGATCACCGCCCGCCGCGACGCGGTGTGCCCCGGCTCACGTGAGCCGGACGCGCGTCAGGTGGAGCAAGGTCACTTGAGGGTGACCTTGGCGCCCTCACCCTCGAGCTTGGCCTTGGCCTTCTCGGCGGTCTCCTTGTTGGCCTTCTCCAGAACGGCCTTCGGAGCGGCCTCGACCAGGTCCTTGGCCTCCTTGAGGCCCAGGCCGGTCAGCTCACGCACGACCTTGATGACCTGGATCTTCTTGCCACCGTCGGCGTCGAGGATGACGTCGAACTCGTCCTTCTCCGGCTCGGCCTCGGCGGCCGGGGCACCCGGACCGGCCGGGCCGGCCACGGCGACCGGAGCGGCGGCGGTGACCTCGAAGGTGTCCTCGAACTGCTTCACGAACTCGGAGAGCTCGATCAGCGTCATCTCCTTGAACGCGTCGAGCAGCTCTTCGGTGCTGAGCTTCGCCATGTCTGGCGTCCTTTCTCGCAATGAAAACTAAGAACGTGGTGCGCCGGGAGGGCCTCAGGCCGCCTCGGCGCCCTCCTGCTCGCGCTTCTTGTCCGCCAGGGCGGCCGCCGCGCGGGCGGCCTTGGAGAGCGGAGCCTGGAACAGGGCCGCGGCCTTGCTCAGGTTGCCCTTCATGGCGCCGGCCAGCTTGGCCAGCAGCACCTCGCGGGACTCCAGGTCGGCGAGCTTCGTGACCTCGGCCGCGGAAATGGCCTTGCCCTCGAAGACACCGCCCTTGATGACGAGCTTCGGGTTGGCCTTCGCGAAGTCACGAAGCCCCTTCGCCGCCTCGACGACGTCGCCCGAAACGAAAGTCAGCGCGGTAGGACCGGAGAACAGCTCGTCGAGGCCGGAGATGCCCGCATCGGTCGCGGCACGCTTGGCCAGCGTGTTCTTCGCGACCGTGTAGCTGGTCTCCTTGCCGAGCGAGCGCCGCAGCTGGGTGAGCTGCGAGACCGTGAGCCCGCGGTACTCGGTCAGCACGGTCGCTCCCGCGTTGCGGAAGCTCTCGGTCAGCTCGGCGACGGCCGTGGCCTTGTCGGCCCGGATCGGCTTGTCCGCCATGTCCCTCCTCTCTCGTTGCTCGGAGCTGGTACGCCGACGGCGAGCCGGGGCTCGGCGACGGCGGCGGAGGCATCACGACAACGAAAAAGCCCCGGCGCAGGGCGCACGGGGCGAGGGCCGGGGACACGGGCACAGTCGGCGGACCGTGCGTGACACCGAGTTTCGCTTACCGCCCTGCGCGGGTCGCCCGTCGTCGCGGGACCTTCGACCGTGCCGGAGCACGGTGACCAGCGGTCTTTGGGTGGAACTACCGCACCAGGTTACGCGACGTGCGCCGCAGCACCAAATCGCCCGGGGTGCTCCCGGTCACCCCGGCTCAGGCCCGGGTGCGCCGTGCCCAGGCGTAGCCGGTCAACGCCACCGCCGCCCAGAGCGCCGCCCAGCCGGTGAGCAGCAGCCCCTCGCCGGCCGCCACCGGCCCGGTGACCGCCCGCGCGGTCGCCATGACCGGCGGGGCCAGCCACGGCACGAGCGAGCCGGAGAGCCCGAGCACCACGACCCCGACCGCGCCGGTGACCAGCACCGCCACCCCGTAGCCGGCGCTGCGGGTCACCGCCCGGCTGGCGAGCGCGCCGAGCGCCACCGCAGCCGGCAGCGCGAGCAGGTGCGCCCAGAGCCCCAGGGCCACCCCGACGAGCACCGGCCGCTCCCCCGGCTCGACCGCCGTGGTCAACCCACCGAGCGGCCACGGCAGCGCCAGCGCGACGAGCACCACGACGAGCCCCGCCACCAGCGCCGCGAGCAGCCCGGCGGCCCGTTCCCGGGCCGGCCCGGCCACCACCCGGGCCATCCGGCGCTGCACGTCGGGTTCCACGTCCAGCAGGATCTTGGTCTGCCAGGCCAGCACCGGGAACAGCACCACCGCGGAGACGCCGTAGGCCTCCGCCGGCTCCGCCCGGCCGCCGCCGTAGAGGACGCCGAGGACGAGCAGACCCGCCAGCACCGGCGCCAGCGCCCGTCCGGTACGCACGAAGCCGGTCAGCCGCAGCCGCGTCAGCGCGATCACCGGGCCACCTCCGGCGCCGGGGGCGTGGCGGGAGGCGGGACGGCGTGTTCGCGTACCCGAAGGATCTGGTGGCCGTCGGCGCGCAGGCGGGCGACGGCGGCGGACAGCCCGGCGGCCGGCACCGCCAGCTCGACCACGGCGACGGCCGCGCCGCCCGACGACGCCGCCTCGGTCACCGAGCCGTCGGCGACCGACAGGTGCCGGGCGCCGGGCAGCCGGACCGTCTCACCCCGGTGGTCGCTGACCAGCACCGTGCCGCCGTCGGCCAGCACCTCGCCGATGATCTCGGGGACCGACTCGCGGGCGGTGGCGTCCAGCCCCTCCCAGGGCTCGTCGAGCACCAGCAGGCCGGGCGGGCGCAGCAGCGCCTGCGCCAGGCCGACCTTCTGCGCGGTGCCCTTGGACAGCCGCGGCAGGCGCACGTCGTGGAAGCGAGTCAGGCCGAGCCGCTCCACCCAGTGGCGCACCGCGCGGTCGACGGCGGCGCCGGACAGGCCGGCGACGCGGCCCATCCCGGACAGGTAGGCCCCGACGGTGAACGGCTGGTCGGCGGGGAAGCGCTCCGGCACCCAGCCGACGACCGCCGGCCGGTCGGCGACTCGGCCCCGGCCCGGGCGCAGCACCCCGGCGGCGAGCTGGAGGATCGTGGACTTGCCGGCGCCGTTGCGGCCGAGCACCACAGCCGCCTCGCCCGGGCCGATCGCGACGTCGACCTGCCGCAGCACCCACGGGCCGCGCCTGTGGTAGCGGAGCCAGACGCCATCGAACCTCATGCGGCCGACAGTGCCACACCGGACGGACGAACGGGGCCCCGCCACAGCGTGGTGGCGGGGCCCCGTTCGGGAGTACGCGTGCTCAGCCCTCGGCCGAGCCCTCCTGGAAGTTCTTCACGACCTTCGGGTCGACCGGGACGCCCGGGCCCATGGTGGTGGTGAGGGTGACCTTCTTGAGGTAGGTGCCCTTGGCCGCGGACGGCTTGGCCCGCAGCACCTCGTCCAGCACCGCCGCGTAGTTGTCCACCAGCTGGTTCTCCGAAAAGGAGGCCTTGCCGATGATCAGGTGCAGGTTGGAGTGCTTGTCCACCCGGAAGGTGATCTTGCCGCCCTTGATGTCCGAGACGGCCTTGGTGACGTCCATGGTCACGGTGCCGGTCTTCGGGTTCGGCATCAGACCGCGCGGGCCCAGGATCCGCGCGATCCGGCCGATCTTGGCCATCTGGTCGGGCGTGGCGATCGCCGCGTCGAAGTCCAGCCAACCACCCTGGATACGGGCGACCAGCTCGTCGGTGCCCACCTCGTCCGCACCCGCGGCGACGGCCTCCTCGGCCTTCGCGCCGGCGGCGAAGACGATCACGCGGGCGGTCTTACCGGTGCCGTGCGGCAGGTTGACCGTGCCGCGGACCATCTGGTCCGCCTTGCGGGGGTCGACGCCGAGGCGCATCGCGACCTCGACCGTGGCGTCGAACTTGGTGTTGGTGGTCTCCTTGGCCAGCTTGACGGCCTCGACCGGGGTGTAGAGCTTCGACCGGTCGATGACGTCGGCGGCCTTGCGGTAGCTCTTGCTGCGCTGCATTTCTGGTGACTCCTGTGGTCTCTGGCGGGCGCGCGGCGTGCGCGGCCCTCCCACGAACAGAAAGATCGGGTGGAGCGGTGGAGCGAGGTCAGTCGGCGACGGTCAGGCCCATCGACCGGGCGGTGCCGGCGATGATCTTCTCGGCCTGGTCGATGTCGTTGGCGTTGAGATCCGCCATCTTCTTCTCGGCGATCTCGCGCAGCTGGGCGCGGGTGACCGAGCCGACCTTCTCCTTGTGCGGGACGCCCGAGCCCTTCTGCACACCGGCGGCCTTGATCAGCAGCCGGGCGGCGGGCGGGGTCTTCAGCACGAAGGTGAACGTGCGGTCCTCGTAGACGCTGATCTCGGCGGGGACGATGTCGCCCCGCTGAGACTCGGTCTGCGCGTTGTAGGACTTGCAGAACTCCATGATGTTCACGCCGTGCTGGCCGAGCGCGGGGCCGACCGGCGGCGCCGGGGTGGCCTGGCCCGCCGGGAGCTGAAGCGTGAACGTCTTGACGAGCTTCTTCTTCGGAGGCATGTCTCTTCCTGGGGCTTGGAACTGGGATTCTCGCCGGTCCGCGGGCGCGCACGGTCAGCACGGTGCGGACAGCCGACGTTCTAGGGTAGCGCAGCCGTCGGCCACCCTCCGCGCCGAGGTCGGCGGGCGGCGAAACGGCGCACCGGCGGCCACCCCCGAGAGGGCGGGCCGCCGGTGCCGACGTACGTCAGATCTTGGCGACCTGGTTGAAGTTCAGCTCGACCGGCGTCTCCCGGCCGAAGATCGACACCAGCACCTTGAGCTTCTGCTGGTCGGCGTTGATCTCGCTGATCGTCGCCGGCAGCGACGCGAACGCGCCGTCGGTGACGGTGACCGAGTCGCCGACCTCGAAGTCGAGGACCTTGACCTCGGGCTTGGCCTTCTTCTGCTCGGTCTCGACCGCCGGAGCCAGCCACTTGAGCACCTCGTCGAGGCTCAGCGGCGCCGGCCGGTCGGCCCGGTCGGTCGCGCCGACGAAGCCGGTGACCCCCGGGGTGTTCCGGACGCAGGAGTAGGACTCGGCGGTCAGCTCCATCCGGACCAGGATGTAGCCCGGAAAGACCTTCGCCTGCACCTGCGACCGCTTGCCGTTCTTGACCTCGACCTCTTCCCGGGTCGGCACCTCGACCTGGTAGATGAAGTCCTCCATGTCGAGGGAGGTGATCCGGGTCTCGAGGTTGGTCTTGACCTTGTTCTCGTAGCCGGCGTACGAGTGCACCACGTACCAGTCGCCGGGCGCGTAGCGCAGCTTCTGGCGCAGCTCGGCGACCGGGTCGAAGTCCTCGTCCGGGGCCGGCTCGGTGGTCGGGAACTCCGGCTCGCTGGCGGCCTCGACCGACTCGTTGTTGGCCGCCGTCGCCACCGTGGACTGCTCGTCCGGGGTTCCGGCGGTCTCGTCGTACTCAGGCACGCTCGCTCACTTCCGTCAGTATCGCTGTCCGCAGGTCAGCTGGGCTCGCCGAAGACCCACAGCACCGCCTTGGCGAAGCCGTAGTCCAGGCCGGCCACGATCGCCAGCATCACCGCGACGAAGGTGACCACCACAGCCGTGTAGGTCAGCAGCTCCTTGCGGGTCGGCCAGATGACCTTACGCAGCTCTGCCACGACCTCGCGGAAGAACCGCGCGATGCGGGCGAACAGCCCGATCCGCTCGGTGTCCTTGCGGGTCTTCCGGCCCTCGGCCGGCTCGGCCTGCGCCCGCTTACGGGTCGCGGTGCCACCCCGGGAGACCGGTTCGTCCGCGTCGGTGGCGTCGTCGTCGGCCACGTCGTCGTCGGCTACGCCGTCGACGGTCGCGTCGTCGTCCAGACGCTCGTCGCCGTCGTCCTCGCCGCGGCGCTTGCTCTTGGCCACTTCGCCCTCCGTGCGGGATATGGGGTCGCACGCCGGGCGGCGTGCGCGGCGTGTTGGTCACGCCGGCCGGACCAACCGTCCCGCGACGGGCCGCGGCCGGCGGACCGGCCGGGAGGTCCCGAACGCCTCGGAGCCACCCCACCGATGCCACCACCACGGGCCGAGCGCCGCCGGTGAGGGCGGCGCGACCCACGGAACGGTCAGGCCTGAGGCGCAGGGGTGACAGGACTTGAACCTGCAGCCTGCGGTTTTGGAGACCGCTGCTCTGCCAATTGAGCTACACCCCTGTGCGGCAACTCACCTCCACCCGGACACGCTGTGCCGAGCGGGGGTCACTTGCCCCACGGCGGACCAGTGTACGGGTAGTCGTGCGACTTTCCCAACCGGTCTACCCCTCGCGCGTCGGGCGGACCCTCAGCGCGTCGTGCGGATCAGTGCCCGGGCCTGCGACAGCACCTTCTCACCATGGCAGGTGGCGGTGACGTCCAGCCTGGTCAGACCGTCTTCGGTGACCTCCTTGACCACCGCCGACACCTCGATCTCGGTGCCCTCGTCGGTGTCCGGGACGACCACCGGGCGGGTGAACCGGACGCCGAAGTCGACCACCGCGTCCGGCGCGCCGGCCCAGCCGGCCACCGCCCGGCCGACCAGGGCCATGGTGAACATGCCGTGGGCGATGACGCCCGGCAGCCCGACGCCGGTGGCGGTGCGGTCGTTCCAGTGGATCGGGTTGAAGTCGCCCGAGGCGCCCGCGTAGCGGACCAGATCCGCGCGGGTCACCCGGTACGTCTGGGTGGGCAGCTCCATGTCCTCAGCCCTCCCCGCGTACGACGATCTTGGACCAGACGGCGACCACCGGCTCACCGTCCACGGTGCTCACGTCCGTGCGGGTGGTCAGGAAGCCGTGCCCGCCCCGGCTGGTGACCTCCTCGATGGTGTTCACGCACACCAGCTCGTCCCCGGCCACCACCGGCCGGGTGTACGCGAACCGCTGGTCGCCGTGCACCACGCGGCTGTAGTCGACACCGAGCGCCGGATCCTCGACGATCTGCCGGTTGGCCGCCATGGTGACGACCACCGGGAACGTCGGCGGCGCCACCACGTCGCGGTGACCGAGCGCCCGCGCCGCCTCCGGGTCGTGGTGGGCCGGGTCGGTCGCGCCGACGGCGGTGGCGAACTCGCGGATCTTTTCTCGGCCCACCTGGTAGGGGGCGGTCGGCGGGTACGTACGGCCGACGAAGGACGGGTCCAGGGACATGCCGCCGAACCTACACGGAAAACACGAACGCCGATCCGCCCGGTCGGGCGGCCCGGAGGCCACCCGTCAGGTGGATCGGCGTTCGAGAAGCTGGTGCGGTGCCGGCTGCGCCGGCCGCGATCAGCGGGTCTCGCGGTGGACGGTGTGCTTGCCGTCCCGGGGGCAGAACTTCTTCAGCTCGATGCGGTCCGGGTCGTTACGGCGGTTCTTGCGCGTGATGTAGTTGCGCTCCTTGCACTCCACACACGCCAAAGTGATCTTCGGCCGGACATCGGTCGCCTTCGCCACGGCGGAGTGCCTTCCTCGCTCACGGATAACAACTACGGCGTGTCAGCCTACGTGCTGACGACGCGGACATGCAAAGTGGGCGCCTGTGGCGCCCATCCCACCGGCCACCGGGCTGGGCCCGGAGGACGAGAGTAGCGGTGGCCGGACTTGAACCGGCGACACAGCGATTATGAGCCGCTTGCTCTGCCATCTGAGCTACACCGCCGTGGCGGGTCCAGCCGGACCCTCTGAGCCCCCTTACGGAATCGAACCGTAGACCTTCTCCTTACCATGGAGACGCTCTGCCGACTGAGCTAAGGGGGCCTGCCCGATCACCCCTGGGGGGTGTCGCGCAGGGGAAACAGTACACGACCGCGTCGCGGAGGTGAAATCGGATCCCCCAGGTGAGTGTCCGCCCTGGTCAGGGCACCACTCGCAGGCGCGGCAGCTCCCCCGCCACCACCGTCTCCGGGTCGACCTGGGCACCGAACCAGGCCTCCAGCCGCTCGTACGGCAGCGGGCGGCTGAACAGGAAGCCCTGGCCGATCTCACAGCCGATGTCCTGGAGCAGCTCCAGGGTCAGCTCGCTCTCCACACCCTCGGCCACCACCGCCAGGCCGAACTGCTGGGACAGCGTCACCACCGCGTTGACGATCGCCAGGTCGCCCGGATCGGTCGCCATGCCCTGCACGAACGACCGGTCCACCTTCACCTCGTGCACCGGCAGCCGGCGCAGTTGCGCCAGCGACGAGTTACCGGTGCCGAAGTCGTCCACCGAGAGCCGGACACCGAGGTCCCGCAGGCTGCGCAGGGTGGGTATGGGACGTTCGGTGCCGTCCAGGACGCCCGCCTCGGTGACCTCGAGCGTCAGCTGCTGCGGCGGCACGCCGTACTCGGCCAGCAGATCGCGTACCAGCGCCGGGAAGTGCTGGTCGGTGAGCGTACGCGCGGCGAGGTTGACCGCGACGGACAGCGGCTGTTCGCCGTGGCTCCAGTCGCGGCTGCGCCGCAGGCTCTCCCGGAGCACGAACTCGGTGAGCCGGCCGAGCTGGCCGGTGTGTTCGGCCACCGCCACGAAGTCGTCCGGCGCCACCGTGCCGTGCGCCGGGTGCTCCCAGCGGGCCAGGCACTCCACGCCCACCAGGCGGCGGTCCCGCAGCGTGACCTTGGGCTGGAAGTAGACCTCCAGCTCGCCCTCGTCCAGCGCCCGTTGCAGGTCCCCGGCGAGGCCGAGCCGGCGCAGCGACCGGGACTCCAGCGCCGGACTGTAGAGCTGCACGCTGCCCGGCACCGACTTGGCCGCGGTGGCGGCCAGGTCGACGCGTTGCAGCAGCGCCACCGCGTCACTGCCGTGGTCGGGGTGGACGGCCACGCCGACGACCGTGTCCACGTCCAGGGTGAGCGCGTCGAAGACCATCTCGTCGCGGATCTGTTCCCGGAGCTGGGCGGCGAGGTCCAGCGCCGCCTCGGTGCTCTCCAGCCGGAGCGTCACCAGGAACTCGTCCCCGCCGGCCCGGCCGACGAGCGCCGAGGAGGGCGCGCAGGCGCGCAGCCGCTCGGCCACCTCGACCAGCACCTTGTCGCCCGCCGCGTGGCCAAGCGACTCGTTCACCTCGCGGAGCCGGTCGACGTCGAACAGCAGCAGCGCCACCACCTCACCGGGCGCCGCGATCCGGACCGCCTCCGCCACCGCCGCCGTCATCCGCCGGCGGTTGGGCAACTTGGTGAGCGTGTCGTGCTCGGCGTCGTGCCGCAGCCGGTCGACCAGGCGGGTGTTCTCCAGGGCCACCGCGGCGTGGGCGGCCACCGTCTCGAAGACCGCTATGTCGGCCGGGGTGAAGTGGTTGCCGTCGCCGAGCCGGTTGGCCACCTCCAGGGTGCCGATCACCACCGGCCCGGACCGCAGCGGCACGGCAACCGCGTCCTTGATCCGCCGCTCCGCGAGGTCCGCGCGGAACTCGTCGTCCGTCGTCACGCCGTGCCCGACGGCCACGGTACGACGGGCCGACCGCACCTTCTCCCGCAACGCCTGGGGCGTACGTGCCTCGTCGAGCAGGCCGGGGTCGTCGACCCGTGCGGTCAGCAGCGTCTCCGGGTGCCGGCCCTGGGCCGGGAGCCAGAGTGTGGCGTACTCGGCCTGCATGAGTGACCGCACCCGGCCGAGGAGGGCGTCGGCGAGCGTTCCGCTCTGCCCGCTCTCCACCACGGCACGGGTCAGGTCGTACAGGTCGCTGAGGGTGCGGTGCTGCCGGAAGAACTGGGCGTACGACCGGTAGACCAGGACCAGCCCCGCGCCGAGGGCGGACAGCAGCAGCAGCGACCACCACGTGCTGCGGACCAGGATCAGCACGATCAACCCGACGGACACGTTGATGGCCGCCGTCAGCAGACCGGCCTTTGCGCTGCGCAGCGCGCCCCGCCCGGTCTGCCAGCCGTGCAGGAGGGTGTGCACCGCGACCACGCTGACGACGCTCACCAACAGCACCATGCTGACGGCGGCGACGATGCTCACCCAGGTGCGTGGCCCGACCCCCTGGATGGGCGGGAACGCCTGGAGGACCAGCACCCCCAGCGAGGTGCCGGCGGCAGCCCGCGCCACGTTGAACCAGACCTTCGGCGCCGAGAACCGGTGCCGGATGTGCGTGATGACCGCCGTCAGCGTGTAGATGACCACCACAGTCAGCGGCGGCAGGAAGTAGAGCGCCAGGACCAGCGGCAGCTCGGTGAGGGTGACGCCGAGCGTCTGCCGGCGTACGACCAGGCTCAGCAGGGGCAGCCCGGCGACGATCATGAGGCCCAGGAAGAGGAGCGCCTGCGGCCAGCGGCCGAAGGGATCGTCGGCGAGCAGGCCGGTCATCGTGGCGCACGCCACCGCGACGAGCGCCATCGGCGCCGTGATGATCCAGGCGTCCTCAGAGGACCTGCGTCGTGACTGATCGCGACGGATCATGCCGCTCCTTCGGATTGGCGGCGCGCCGCCCCCGTCGTCGACCCCGACAGTCGCCCGACTGATGCGTGCGAGTCGTGCCCGACTGATGCGCTGGTGTCGTGCCCGACTGACGCGCGGACGTCGTGCTCGACGGCAGACCGGAGAAGCCGGTCACTGCCAGACGATGTCCAGGGTCTGAATGCCCCCGTTGATGCCGCCGAAATCGACACCGCCGACACTGCCGCCCACGAGGGCGGCGAGCACAAGGAGTGAGCCAAGCAGCCGGCCCAGCCTTCGACCAGACATGATTGCTCCTGTCGAGAGAATTTCAGAGAGGGTGGAGGTTCCACGATCGTGCCACACCACACGCACCCACAAAAGCGCTGCGCGTGCCTCCATGACGCCCCGAACAGAGGAATCATCCGTTCGTCAGGCGTGCCCCGACCCTCCGGCCCAGGATGAGGTCACGATCAGTCCGGCCGCCGCCACGAAAGGCGCGCACAGCGACTTCAGGCGTAAAGCGCACCTTATCGTCTGATTCCCTCATCAGGCCCTCCACCGACTCACGCGCAGCCACAGTGACGGCTCACGCGCCTCGGCCTCCCGCTCCCCGGACAGCCTCTACCATCATCGATACCTGAGGCAAGGTTTCACGCCGGACGAACCGTGTCAATCATCAGTCAAGGGCTCTCCGGCTCATCTCTCCTCCCATGCCCGACAGATGCCGGTCCGACAGCCCACCTGGGGCGACGGCGCAGCGGCAGGGCTAGTGGCCGACTCAGGGACGACGTGCGGTCAGGGACCTACGAGGTGCGGTCCTCGTGTGAGTACGCGGAGCGGGGTCCGATCAAGTTCCGCAGGTGTCGTCGGCGTCTCCGGCCCCCGTCGCCCCGATCCAGCCTGTACCGGCGGTTCGGCCTCCTGCCTCTCGGCGTCCCAATCGCCACCACACCGCAGAGCCGATTCAGATGTCGGGTCTGAACCTCCGGAACGACAGCCATAGCCACTCCCTAAATCGAGGAGGCCGAGGTCGCAGGATGCTGCCGATTGAGCGACTGCACGTCCCGGACGCTGGGCCTAGCGGGCGGGCCGGCACCACAAGGGCTACCAGCCTTCCGGACGGGGCCAAGGTCGTTCGTCCGGTAGGGCGTCCCCGTTCGGGAAGGCTGGACTGTCTACGACTGCCCGGCAAGGAGATCCGCCAACCCCTTTGGGCGACGGCAGAGGGCAGGGCAGGGCATGATGCTCGGATGACGTTGGCCGATATCTGGCCCGTGCGCGGTGTGCGGGTGACGACGTCCGTGCTTGAGCTGGTTGTACCGGGTGAGGACGAGCTTGCCGAACTGGCGATTCATGCGGCAGCCGGCATCTACGATCCGCAGGACCGCTTTCTGGCGCGTTCGCCGGTAGCGGGGTGGGAGTCGGGGCCGTCTCCCCAGGCCGAGTGGTCGTTCCTGCGGTACTGCTGGGCGTCCCTGGCGGACTGGCGGCCGGGCAGATGGAACCTGGTAATGGCTGTGAAGGTCGATGGCGTCTGCGCAGGCGTGGATGACGAGCGGCGGCAACCGACGAGTTGAGCAGGTCAGCCGCACCAGTCGACGCCAGCCGACAAACAGGCTTGATCCTTGCAAGGCAATGGCTCAGCCCACCGGTTGAGCTTGCGCCCAGCGCGTAACGAACTCTCGGCCGCTCTGGGTGAGGCCAAAATGCTCCATCATGGGCATCCCCATGATGAAGCCCTTCGGTCCTCCCAGGTCGACCGGCACCAGCAGACCGTCGCGGATCAGGTAGCTAAGCATGATCCTGAAGCCACCTGGTAGCTGGATCACGGACATCTCGGGCTCCGCCGCGAAGATTTCCAACAACCTGCGTTCAAGGTCGCCGTAGCGGTGGTTCAAAACAGAGAGGTTTGCCTTGTACTGGAACATTGCCTTGCGATCGATGTGCCCTTGATCGTAACGGGAGTGACACGTCGGGCAGAGAGCGATGATGTTCGCGAAGGTGTGCTCTTGGACCTTGCACCAAGGGTCAATGTGAGCGAACTCCGTTGGCACCTGGCGACACGTCGGGATCGCGCAGCGGTGGCCGGCCTCGACCAGGACGTCCCGCTGTATCGCCATGGGGATCGGTGGCCTTCCCTCTGGCATCTCGTCTCCCATCAGTACGTGCCAGCTACATGCCCGATCAGACGGACTAGCAGGGTCGACCGTGGTAAAACCGCGCGGAGACGACGAAGGCCCCCGACCTTGCATTTCCGCAGGTCAAGGGCCTTGCCGATCCCTGGTGGCGGGTAGAGGATTCGAACCTCTGTAGCTTTCGCGACGGATTTACAGTCCGCTCCCATTGGCCGCTCGGGCAACCCGCCAGGGCACACCACCGCGTCGCAACGCGGCAGCGGAAGCAAGGATAGCGGTTGCCCCCGGCACCACCGCAACCGGGTACCGTCAGGAGGTCCCACGCTGGTCAGTGCGGGACGGACCAGGACAGACCGCCGGACAGCAGGAGCATGAGCATGGCAGCGAACCCGTCGTTCGACATCGTGAGCAAGGTCGACCGGCAGGAGGTCGACAACGCCGTCCGCCAGTCGGAGAAGGAGCTCTCGACGCGGTTCGACTTCCGCGGCACCGGCGCCGAGATCTCCTGGTCGGGTGAGGAGGCGATCAGCCTCCAGGCGGAGACCGAGGAACGGGTCCGGGCCGCGCTGGACGTCTTCAAGGAGAAGCTGGTCAAGCGGAACATCTCCCTGAAGTCGCTCGACGCGGGCGAGCCCCGGCAGTCGGGCAAGATCTTCAAGATCGACGCCAAGGTGGTGCAGGGCATCGACTCGGACAAGGCCAAGGCGATCAGCAAGAAGATCCGCGACGAGGGCCCGAAGGGCGTGCAGGCGCAGATCCAGGGCGACCAGCTCCGCGTCACCGGCAAGAAGAAGGACGACCTCCAGGCCGTCATCGCGCTGCTCAAGGGCGAGGACTTCGGGCTGGCGCTCCAGTTCACCAACTACCGGTAAGCACGACCACCGCCGGTCGATCGAGTGGTGGCAGGTGACCGCATCGGTTCCCTGCCACACGTACGGTCCGGACCGGTGCGGGATGTGAGGGCCGGGAGCGGCAGTCGTCGCTTCCGGCCCTTTCTGCCTTCAGGCGACTTCCTTGGGGTACGGGCCGGGTGTGCGGTCGGGTGGGAGCCATGGCTCTCGCAATGTTCCTCCCCTATCGACCGGTGCTCCGCCAACCGGTACTTCGCCGGCTTCTGCCGGGGCTCGCGGCCTCCGCTCTCGGTGACGTGGCTGGCAGTACCGCTGGGCACGATGCTCGGCGGCCAGGCGGGCCCGCACGACCAGCCCGTCCGGGCGGGCGCGCCGGGTGATCGGGTACGGCCCCGGAGCGCTCTGCGACGGGTGAGCGGTCAGGCGACGAGCGTCTGCTCGGCGCGTACCGCTGTGGCCTCGGCCCGGGCGATCGGGCCGCCGGGCAGCGCGGCGACCGCGGCCCCGACGGCGACCGCCACCCCGGCGAAGACGAACGCCCAGGAGACGCCGCCGGCGTGGTCGATGATGAGACCCGCGATCGAGCCGCCGGCGGCGCTCGCCGCGATCGACATGGTGACCACCCAGGTGTACGCCTCGTTCAGCATGCCCGCCGGGGTGATCCGCCCGACGAGCGTGTTCTCCAGGGTGAGCGCGGGGGCGATGGCCGCGCCGCCGAGCACCAGCGCGACGCCGAGCGCGGCCGGGCCGGGCATCACCGCGAAGACGGCGAAGCTGGCCGCGACGGTGCCGAGCAGCCAGGCGAACTGGCGGGTCATGTTGGCGGCGGGCTTGCGTACGCCGAACCAGAAACCACCGATGGCGCTGCCGACGCCCCAGACGGCGAGCAGCACGCCGGCCAGGCTCTCCGGGTCGTCGGCGCCGGAGTTCCCGGCGAAGGCCGGGACGATGACGCCGGAGGCGCCGAACGCGATGCCGAGGCTGGCCACGCAGAGCAGCAGCGCGGGGAAGCCGCCGAGGCGCAGCGGGCCGAGGCCCCGGGCGTGGTGCTCGCGCGGGTGCGGGCGCCAGCCGCGCATGACCCGGCCGAGCGCGACGGCGCCGGTGCCGACCAGGGTGACCACGGCGGCGCCGACGAGCGCGGCGGAGGCGTCGGCGAACAGCACGAAGCCCGCCACCAGCAGCGGGCCGATCACGAAGACGACCTCGAAGAGGGTGGTCTCGGCGGCGAGCGCGGTGTTGCGCAGCTGCGCCCGGCCGGTGGCGGGTGCGGTGAGGTCGTTCCAGGCGCCCCGGATCGCGGCGGTGAGCGGCGGGTACGTGGCTCCGGCGAGGCCCGCTGCCAGGTAGATCAGCGCGAGGTTGCCGCTGTCGGAGCGGGTGGCGGTGAGCAGCCAGATCAGCGCGAACGGGTGGGCCAGCGCGGTGGCCAGCAGGACGGGGGTGGGTCCGACCCGGTCGGCGATCCGGCCGGCGACCGGGCTGAGCGCGGCGCCGGAGAGCGCGTAGATGCCCCCGGCGACGGCGGCCAGGGAGTACCGGCCGGTGACCTGCTCGACGACGAGCAGCAGCGCCAGCGGGGTCATGCCGATCCCGAGCCGCCCGATGATGCCGAGGACCAGCAGCATCGGAGCGCCGGGGATCCGCCAGACGCCCTGGTACTGGCGCAGTGCGGCCACTGTCAGACCTCCAGGAGGGTAATGAGTGGGAGACGTTTCGACCCTAACGGCGCGGCATGACCGGGGGAAACGCATTGTGCCCGGACACACCACCGCGCCCGCGTCGGGGACGCGGGCGCGGTGTGGGCGTACGGCGGGTCAGCGCTGGAACTGCACCGGCCCGGAGTTGCGGGCCATCTGCTCCAGGCGGGCCACCCGCTGCTCCATCGGCGGGTGGGTGGCGAACATCGCGGCGATGCCGCCGCCCCGCTTGAACGGGTTGTCGATCATCAGGTGGGCGGTGCTGGCGAGCTGGCCCTGCGGCGCCAGCGGACGCGCCTGCGTACCCATGTGGATCTTGCGGAGGGCGCTGGCCAGTGCGAGCGGGTCGCGGCTCAGCTCGGCGCCGGACTTGTCGGCCTGGAACTCGCGGCTCCGGCTGATCGCGAGCTGGATCACCGTGGCGGCGATCGGGCCGAGGATCAGCGTGAGGAGCAGCACTGCCGGGTTCGGGCCGTCCTCGTCGTCGGACGAGCCCAGCGGGATGAACCAGGCGAGGTTCGCCAGCATGGTGATGATGCCGGCCAGGCCGGCCGCCACGCTGGAGATCAGGATGTCCCGGTTGTAGACGTGCGACAGCTCGTGGCCGATCACGCCACGCAGCTCCCGGTAGTCCAGGACCTCCACGATGCCCTGCGTGACGCAGACCGCCGCGTTCTCCGGGTTACGGCCCGTGGCGAACGCGTTGGGCTGCGAGGTCGGGCTCACGTAGAGCCGGGGCATCGGCTTGCCGGCGAGCGTGGAGAGCTCCCGCACCATCTGGTACAGCTCGGGGAACTGTGCCTCGCTGACCGGTTGCGCCTTCATCGAGCGCAGTGCGAGCTTGTCGGAGTAGAAGTAGGTGACGCCGTTCATCAGCAACGAGACGACGACGGCGATGACGAGACCGCCGCTACCGCCGAACCAGTAGCCGATCGCGAGGATCAGCGAGGTCAACAGGCCGAGCAGCGCTGCGGTCTTGAGACGGTTGTGATGCACGATCTCTCCTTCGGTGCACGGGCCCTTGCGGGAGGCCCGCTGACCGGTTCAACACACCGGTACCCGTCAACCATCCGGCTCATGGCTGAAAGTTGGCTGGATGTTGCTGTGCGCAGGCTGAGGCGGTCGCCCATCCGGGCAGGAACCGGTCAGCGCGCCGCGACGTCCAGCACCAGCTGCGGTGCGAAACCGATCACCACCGCCGCCACGGTGGCCACGCCGAGCGCCAGCGCCACGGTCCGGGCGGGCCGGACCGCCGCCGCGTCGGTAGGCGTCGCGTAGAGCGAGGCGGTGACCCGCAGGTAGTAGGCCAGGCCGATCACCGCGTTCAGCGCCACCACGAGCGCCAGCCATCCCGCGTGCCCGGCCAGCAGCGCGCGTACCACTGTCACCTTGGCGAACAGCCCGGCCAGGCCCGGCGGCAGCCCGGCCAGCCCGATCAGCGCCAGCGCGAACGCGCCGCCCACCCACGGATGCCGCCGCGCCGCGCCACGCAGGTCGGCCAGCGTGCCGCCGTCGCCGTCCGCCGGGCGCAACGCCACCACAGCGGCGAACGCGGCCAGCTCCAGCAGCACGAAGAAGATCGCGTACGCGACGGCTGCCGCGTACGCGCCCGCCGGCGCGTCGCCGGTGCGGCCCGCGGCCAGCGCCAACGCGCCCAGCGGGGCGAGGATGTACCCCGCCTGGGCCACCGACGACCAGGCGAGCAACCGCACGGTACGCCTCTGACGCAGCGCCACCAGGTTGCCGACTGTCATGGTCAGCACCGCCAGCGCCGCCAGCACCGGGCCGGTCATGTCGCCGGGCAGGGCCCGCTGCACCACAGCCAGCAGCGCCACCACGCCACCGAGCTTCGAGGCGGTCGACAGGTACGCGGCCACCGGCAGCGGCGCGCCGTCGTACGTGGCCGGGGCCCAGGCGTGGAACGGCACGGCGGCGACCTTGAACGCCAGCCCGGCCACCACGAGCGCCGCCGCGACGCCGGTCAGCGGCAGACCGGTCAGGTCGTCGCGGGCGGCCAGTGTGGCGCCGAGCCGGTCCAGGTGCAGCGTGCCGGCGACCGCGTAGAGCAGTGCCGCGCCGAGCAGCGTCACAGTGGTGGCGACCACGCTCACCACGAAGAACGTCACCGCCGCCTCGGCACCGGCGAGGCTGCCCCGGCGCAGGCCGACGAGCACGTACAGCGGCAGCGTCAGCGTCTCCAGCGCCACGATCAGCGTGATCAAATCACCCGCCGCGCCGAGCACCACGCCCCCGGTCATCGCGCAGGCGAGCAGGAAGCAGTACTCGCCGACCGGGGTACGCCCGGCGCGCAGCAGCGGGCCGGACAGCGCCAGCACGCCGAGCGTGAGCAGGGCGATCACCGCCCCGACCAGCGCGGCCCGGCCACCCCACACCCAGGAGCAGTCCGCGCCCACGCAGAACGTGCGCCGCTCACCGGCCGCCCCGACCAGTGCCGCGCCGGCCGCGGTGCCGGCCGCGCCGAGCGCCGCCACCGCCACCGTGACGGCGGGCCGGGCCACCAGCAGGTCGAACAGGAGCACCAGCACGGCCGTGCCGGCGGCCAGGTACGCAGGCAGCATCGCCAGGTTGTCGACAGGCTGCACCAGGCTCATGGGACGACCCCCAGCAGCGCCTCCACCGGGCCGGAGGCGTACGACAGGACCAGCGCCGGGGCCAGGCCGACCGCGAGCGCGAGCAGCACCAGCGGCGCCCAGGCGGTCAGTTCCGCTCCGGCCAACCCGGGTGCGAGCCCCGCCACCGCCGGACTGGGCCGCCCGTGGGTGACCCGGCGCAGCAGCCGCAGGAAGTACGCGGCGGTGAGCGCCCCGCCCAGCGCGGCCAGCACTGCAAGCGTCAGCCAGAGCGGGCCGCCCCGCCGCACGGCGGCCACCACGGCGAACGCCTCACCCCAGAACCCGGCCAGGCCGGGCAGCCCCAGCGAGGCGACGGCCGCGAAGCCGAGCAGCCCGGCCAGCCGGGGCGCGGTCTCCCGCAGCCCGGACAGGTCGGCCAGCGAGCCGGTGTGCGCGCGGTCCTTGACCGCACCGGCCAGGAAGAACAGCAGGGCGGTGATGACGCCGTGGGCGATGTTGCCGATCAGCGCGGCCTGGAGCCCGGTGGCGGTGAGCGTGGCGACCCCGAGCAGCACGAAGCCCATGTGCCCGACGCTCGAATAGGCGATGAGCCGCTTCAGGTCGTCCTGCGCGAGGCAGACCAGGCCACCGATCAGGATCGCGGCGACGGCGAGGACGCCGAGCACCGGCGCGGCCCAGCGGGCGCCCTCCGGGGCCACTCCCACGGCGACCCGGATCAGCCCGTACGTGCCCATCTTGAGCAGCACCCCGGCGAGGATCACGCTGCCGACGGTGGGCGCCTGGGTGTGCGCGTCGGGCAGCCACGAGTGCAGCGGCCAGAGCGGGCTCTTCACCGCGAACGCCAGCGCCAGCAGCGTGAACGCCGCGAGCTGGGTGCCCCGGGACAGCCCGCCGCCGCCGGTCAGCGTGACCAGGTCGGCGGTGCCCGCGGCGGCCACCACCACGTAGACGCCGACCAGCAGCAGCACCGAGCCGAACAGCGTGTAGAGGGCGAACTTGCGGGCCGCCCGACGCCGGTTCGCGCCGCCCCAGCCGGCGATCACCGCGTACATCGGCAGCAGGACGACCTCGAAGAACAGGAAGAACAGCACCAGGTCGAGCGCGAGGAACGTGCCGAGGATGCCGACCTCGACCACCAGCAGCAACGCCACCAGCGCCCGCCCGCTGCCGCTGCCGGTCGGCACCCGCCACAGCGTGTACGCGCAGCACAGCAGCGTGAGCAGCGCGGTCAGCACCACGAGCGGCCAGGAGATGCCGTCCACGCCGAGGTGGAAGCGCAGGTCGAGCCCGGGCACCCACGGCAGGTCGACCTGATGCCACGGCTGCACCGCCGGGCGGGGCCCGTACCCGAACCAGCCGTGCTCGCCGCCGACCAGCGGCAACGTCGCCAGTAGCGTCAACGCGGCCGCGGCGGTGCCGACCACCCGGCCGGCCCGGTCGCCCGGCACGACCGCTGTGGCCAGCGCGCCGAGCGCCGGGACCGCGACCACGGCGACCAGCAGGACCTGCCCGAACGTCATGACGTGACTCCGATCAGGGCGGCCGCCAGGCCGATCAGCAGGGCGCCCGCGAGCACCCCGGCCGCCGCGCGCGGCAGCGCCGCCCGGTGCAGCGCGGCCAGGCCGCCGCCTGCCTCGGCCGCCGCCCGGCCGCTGCCCTCGACCAGCCCGTCCACGCCCAGTTCGTCACCGGTACGCACGGCCCGCGCGAGCGCGCCCGCCGGGCGTACGACGAGAGTGTGCTGGACGTCGTCGAGCCGGAACGCCCGGGCGAACACCGGCCGCAGCGGACCCAGGAAGCGGGCCGGGTCGGCGGCCGGGTCGCGGCGCCAGCCCGCCCAGGCGACGCCCGCACCGGCGAGCAGCAGCAGGAACGGCAGGATCAGGTTCGGCGCGAGGTGGACCAGCTCGACCGCCTCGCCGGTGTCGTCGCCCGGCACCCGCAGCCGGTCGGCGAACCACGGCGCGAACGCGGCCAGGCCCAGCAGCGCGGCCGGGACCGTGAGCAGCAGCACCGGCCAGCGCAGCAGCGCGGGCGGGTCGTGCGGGCGCAGCAGCGGCGTGCGGGTCGCACCGAGGAACGTGCGCAGCAGCAGGCGGCTCGCGTACCAGGCGGTCACCGCGACGCCGACCAGCCCGGCCAGCCAGACCAGCCAGCCCACCCAGGCCGCCGTCGGCCCCACGCCGTCGAGCGCGGCCGCCTCGGCGGCTGCCAGCACGCCGTCCTTGCTCCAGAAACCCGAGAGCGGGGGTACGCCGGCGAGTGCGCCCAGGCCGACCACCATGCACCAGAACGTCACGGGCATGGCGGTACGCAGGCCGCCCATGCGGGACATCAGCGTGGTGCCGACGGCGTGGATCACCGCACCGGCGGCGAGGAACAGCAGCGCCTTGAACGCGGCGTGGGTGAGCAGGTGGAACAGCGCGGCAGCGGGTGCGCCGACCGCCAGCGCGCCGGTCATGTAGCCGATCTGCGAGACCGTCGACCAGGCGAGCACCCGCTTGATGTCGTCCTGCGCGGTGGCGGCGAACGCGCCGAGCAGCATGGTGATCGCGGCCATCACACCCAGCACGGCGAGCGCGGCCGGTGCGCGCTCGAACAGCGGGAACAGGCGGGCCACCGCGTACACCCCGGCGGCGACCATTGTGGCGGCGTGGATCAGCGCGGACACCGGCGTCGGACCGGCCATGGCGTCGGGCAGCCAGGTGTGCAGCGGGAACTGGGCGCTCTTGCCCGCCACCCCGGCGAGCAGCAGCAGGCAGGCGGCGGTGAGCGTGCCGGTGCCGTAGTCGTGGGCCAGCACGTCGGCGATCCGGAAACTGCCCGCGCCCACGCCGAGCAGCGCGATGCCGAGCAGGAAGCCGACGTCACCCACGCGGGTGACCAGGAACGCCTTCACCGCCGCGCCTGGTGCCTCGGGCAGCCGCCGGTCGTGGGCGATGAGCAGGTACGAGCAGATGCCCATCACCTCCCAGCCGACCAGCAGCATGATCAGGTCGCCGGACACCACCACGGTGAGCATGGCGGCGGTGAAGAGGCTCAGCTGGGCCGCGTACGGCGGGTAGCGGTGGTCGACGTCCACGTCGTCGTGCGGGCCCCGGCGCAGGTAGCCGATCGAGTAGACCTGCACGGCCAGCGCCACAGTGGCGACGGCTGTGGCGACGAGCACCGCGACACCGTCCAGCCGCAGGCCCAGCGTGACCCGCAGGCCGCCCAGGTCGACCCAGGTGGTGGACGCCTCGACCGGGGCGTCCACGCGGACCAGCAGCGCCAGCGCGGCCAGCAGTGACACCGCCGCACCGGCCACGCCGAGCGCGACAGCCGCCCGTCGGGCCCCCGCCCGGTCCGGGCGCGGGGCGGGCGGCAGCAGCAGGCCGAGCAGCCCGGCGACCAGCGGCGCGGCGGGCAGCAGCGCGGCGAGCCACAGCGTCGGTGTGCTCACCGGACCGCTCCTTCCGCGCCCGGCGCTGCCGTCGCCGGCTGCCCGACGGGGGTCACCGCGACGCCCGGTTCCGGCTCGGCCAGCGGCACGTCGTCGACAGTGACGCTGGCGCGCAGCCGGTAGAGCTGGAGCACGATGGCCAGCCCGACACCGATCTCGGCGGCGGCGAGCACGATCACGAACAGCGCGAACACCTGCCCGGAGTGCGGCAGCACGGCCTTGACCGTGGTGTCGGCGGTGACCAGCACCAGGTTCACCGCGTTCAGCATCAGCTCCACAGCCATCAGCACCAGGACGGCGTTGCGGCGGCGCAACACGCCGTACACGCCGAGGCCGAACAGCAGCGCGGCGGTGACGTACGGGATGACCGGCCTCACGGACGCCCGCCCTCGTCGGCGGACCGGCGGCCGATGTCGGGGCGGGAGAGCACGATCGCGCCGACCAGCGCGGCCAGCAGCAGCACCGACAGCACCTCGAACGGCAGCACCCAGGAGCGGAACACCTGCTCGCCGATGCGCTCGGCGGTGCCGGCGGCGGGCAGGTCCACCCGGGACCAGCGGAACGCGTCGATCAGCAGCACGGCCAGGCCCAGACCGCTGCCCGCGCCGACGAGCGCGGCGGCCCAGCCCGGCCGGTCCAGGTCGTCCGACGGGCCGATCGGCGCGCGGGTCAGCATCACCGCGAACAGCAGCAACACCACCACCGCGCCGACGTAGATGAGCACCTGCACCCAGGCCACCAGCTCGGCGGTCAGCACCAGGTAGTCACCGGCGAGCGCGCCCAGGCAGACCACCAGCCACAGCCCGGCCCGGACCAGGTGGCGGGTGGTGACCACCAGCGCACCCGCGCCCACCGCCACCGCGCCCAGCGCGAGCAGCAGCACGTCCGCACCGGTCATGAGGCGGCGCCTCCGCCCGGATCGGCGGCGGCGTCGGGGCGTACCCGAGTGGGAGCCAGACGGGCCGACGGACCCGCCGCCTTCCGGGCGGCGGTGGTCTCCTCCTTGGAGGGGTCGCCGAGCGGGTCGTGGGCCGGCGGCGGCGGCACGGTGGCCATCCACTCGCCCAGGTGGTCCTTGTCGTGCAGCAGGTCCTTGATGTCGTACTCGGCGTACTCGAACTCGGGCGACCAGTAGAGCGCGTCGAACGGGCAGACCTCGACGCAGATGCCGCAGTACATGCAGAGCGAGAAGTCGATGTCGAACTTGTCGAGCACGTTGCGCTGGCGGGGGCGGGCGGCACCGGGCACCGCCACCTCCTCCTTGTGCGAGTCGATGTAGATGCACCAGTCCGGGCACTCGCGCGCGCAGAGCATGCAGACGGTGCAGTTCTCCTCCAGCAGCGCGATCACGCCACGGGAGCGCGGCGGCAGCTCAGGCTCGACGTCCGGGTACTGCTGGGTGGTCGAGCGGCGCGTCATCGTCTTCAACGTGACCGCCAGGCCCTTCACCAACCCGGCACCGGGCACTCCACCGTGCTCGCTCATGCCGCCCATCCTGCCCTGTGGCCCGGGCGAGCGCGACCACCACCCGGCTCTTGGCGGCGGTATCGTGAGCGCGGGGAGAACGACGCACCGGGAAGGGCTGGTCGGTGACCACTGACCTGGAGAGTTTCCGGCCGCCCCCGGGCGGGTGGACGACCGATCATCTGGACCTGCTGCCGGAGGACGGGCACCGCCGCGAACTGCTCGACGGAGTGCTGCTCATGTCGCTGCGCGGCCGGACCCACCAGAGCATCGCGGCCCTGCTCATGGTCGCGCTCGACGAGGACTGCCCCGACGGGTACGACGTGACCCAGGGTGTGGAGGTGCGTATCAACCGCACCCGCTCCTTCATCCCGGACGTGCTGGTCACCACCGCAACCGCCGCCGCGCGCGAGCCGTCCCGGTACGAGCCGCACGAGGTGGTGCTCGCCGTGGAGATCGTCTCGCCAGCACCCGGTCCATCGACCGCGTCCTCAAGCCGGCGCTCTACGCCCAGGCCGGGATTCCGTTCCACTGGCGGATCGAGATCGAGGACGAGGACATCGTCGTCTACACCTACAAGATCGATCCGGTGCACGAGGTCTACACGGAGACCGGGCGGTGGACGAAGTTCGTCGACACCGGCGAGCCGTTCCCGGTGAACCTGCCGATCAGCCGGATCACGCCTCGCCGGGTGTGAGCGGCGGCAGCATCTCCACGCCGAGCTGCTGGAGCACCTGGAACAGCTCGTTGACGCTCCACACGTCCAGGATCCGGCCGTCGTCGTCGAAGCGCAGGAACGTCGCGCCCGAATAACTGACCACGCGGCCGGTCGGCGGCACCGGGCCGAACTGCCCGGCCTGGGTGCCGGCGGCCCGCCAGCGCACCGCCACCCGCGCACCTGTCGCCACCACTTCGACGATCTTGTAACGCAGGTCGGGGAACGACGCACGCCGGTCCCGGTGCCACGCGAGCACCGCCGCCGGGCCGGCGCCGCCCAGCCCCGGGCAGTCCGCGGCCACCAGCTCGTACGCGCTCTCCTCGCGCCCGGCGTTCCACACGTCGGCGACGAAACGCCGGGCCGCCGCCTCCACATCGGTCACGGCCGGCAGCCTATGCCCCTCTGTGACGCACTCGCCCTGCCGGGAGCCGCCGGAGCGGCGATGATGGGAGCGAAAAGCGAACTCGGAGGTGGGTGTGGGCAGCGACGACGAGGTCCTGGACCGGACCGGCGGCAAGTACGTGGAGCCGGGTGGCGAGTTCACCCGCGACCAGCGCTACATCGCCACCCGGATCACCGCCGACGGGCGGAACGACTGGCCGGTGGAGCCGGGCCGCTACCGGCTGGCGGTCAGCCGGGCCTGCCCCTGGGCCAACCGGCTGATCATCGTCCGCCGCCTGCTCGGGCTGGAGGACGCCATCTCGATGGCGGTGGCCGGGCCGACACACGACAAGCGGAGCTGGACGTTCGACCTGGACCCGGACGGCAAGGACCCGGTGCTGGGCATCTCGCGGCTGGCCGAGGCGTACTTCGCCCGCTTCCCCGGCTACGAGCGCGGCATCACCGTACCGGCGCTGGTCGACGTGCCCACCGGGCAGGTGGTGACGAACGACTACGCGCAGATGAGCCTGGACCTGACGACCGAGTGGATGGCGTACCACCGGCCGGGCGCGCCGGACCTCTACCCGGAACCGCTGCGCGGCGAGATCGACGAGGTGAACGAGGTCGTCTTCGCCGACGTCAACAACGGCGTCTACCGGTGCGGCTTCGCCGGCAGCCAGGAGGCGTACGACAAGGCGTACCACAGGCTGTTCGACCGGCTGGACTGGCTGAGCGAGCGGCTGGCCGGGCAGCGCTACCTGGTCGGCGACACGATCACCGAGGCGGACGTACGGCTGTTCACCACGCTCGTCCGCTTCGACCCGGTCTACCACGGGCACTTCAAGTGCAACAGGCAGAAGCTCAGCGAGATGCCGGTGCTGTGGGCGTACGCGCGGGACCTGTTCACCACGCCCGGGTTCGGTGACACGATCGACTTCGTGCACATCAAGCGGCACTACTACGAGGTCCACCGGGACATCAACCCGACCGGGATCGTGCCGCTCGGCCCCGACCTGAGCAACTGGCTCACCCCGCACGGCCGGGAGGAGCTGGGCGGCCGCCCCTTCGGCGACGGCACCCCACCCCCGCCCCCACCCCCCTCCGAGCGCGTAGACCCGTCCCACACCCCGTTGCGCTGACCCGCGCCCTCACCCCGCCCCGCCTCGCCCCGCCCCGCCCCGCCTTACCTCGTCGATCTTGCACTTTGGGCCCTGAAGCTGAGGGCTTTGCCCCTTTCGCCGGGGCATAAAGTGCAAGATCGCCGGGGAGGCAGGGAGGGCGGGAGGGAGGTGGGGAGGGCGGGTTAGAGGGCCAGGCGGACTGCGGCGGTCAGGACGAGCTGGGCCAGGGCCAGGGGGACCAGGACCAGCCAGCAGAGGCGCTGGAGCTGGTCCTCGCGCAGCCTCGGGTAACTCACCCGCAGCCAGATGATCACGAAGGCGACGGCGAAGACCTTCAGCAGCGTCCACAGCCAGCCGAGCTGCGCGTCGGCGAACGGACCCTGCCAGCCACCGAGGAACAACACAGTGGTCAGCGCCGCGATCACCACGATGCCGACGTACTCGGCGAGCAGGAAGAACGCGAACCGCAGGCCGGTGTACTCGGTCATGTAGCCGAACACCAGCTCGGAGTCGGCCACCGGCATGTCGAACGGCGGGCGGCGGATCTCCGCCAGCCCGGCCACGAAGAAGATCACCATGGCCGGCGCCTGCCACAGCAGCCACCACGGCTGCCACGCCTCCACGATGCCGGGCAGGCTGAGCGTGCCCGCCGCCATCGCCACCGAGGCGGCGGCCAGCACCAGCGGCAGCTCGTACCCGAGCAGCTGGGCCGCGCCGCGCAACCCGCCGAGCAGGCTGTACTTGTTCGCCGACGCCCAGGCGGACATGAGCACGGCCAGCACGCCGACGCCCACCACGGCGAGCACGAAGAACAGGCCGATGTCCAGCGGCTGGGCGACCAGGTCACCCGGCCCGAGCGGGATGACCAGCAGCACCAGCAGGTACGGCACCAGCGCCACCGCGGGCGCCAGCCGGAACACCGGCCGGTCCGCGTCGCGCGGGGTGACGTCCTCCTTCTGCACGAACTTGATGCCGTCGGCCACGAGTTGGGCCCAGCCGTGGAAGCCGCCCGCGTACATCGGGCCCAGCCGGCCCTGCATGTGCGCCATCACCTTGTGCTCGGCCTGGCCCACGATCAGCGGCAGGGTGAGGAACGCGACAAGCACTCCGGCCACCCGCAGGACCAGTTCCAGCCAGTCCGGCATCAGCTCTCCCCCGTCGCGCCGGGTTCCGGCTCCTGGCGGGGCGGCCCGGTCGGCCGCTCCCCCGGCAGCGGCCGCCCGAGCGGACCCGCCTCACCGGCCGCCGGAGCAGCAGCGGACCCCACCCCGGCCTCCCCGGAAACAGGCCCCTCCGGAGCATTCCCGGCAGTCGGCCGCGCCGGACGCTCAGCGGCAGCAGGCCGCGCCGGGCGCTCACCCGGGGCGGGCCGCGCCGGGCGTTCC
This sequence comes from Micromonospora sp. NPDC048169, assembly GCF_040652815.1. Lineage (NCBI taxonomy): Bacteria > Bacillati > Actinomycetota > Actinomycetes > Micromonosporales > Micromonosporaceae > Micromonospora > Micromonospora sp. NPDC048169. The sequence goes on along the minus strand of NZ_JBEZMS010000006.1, from coordinate 152,050 downwards.
CGGGCCGGGCGGGCCGGCGTACCCCCGCGGGGGCCCTCACCGGCACCAGCCGCACCCGCCGGCGTGGGCGTCGTGCCCCACTCCCCCGGCGCGGGCACGCCCGGCGGGCGGACCGGCCGGCGTCCGCCGCCCGCCTCCGACTCGCCCGGCTCCTTCGCGCCAGGCCACGGCTTGGCGACCCGGGAGGCGAGGACGAACTCCTTGCGCAGCGGGTGCCCCTCGAACTCCGGCGGCAGCAGCAGCGGTCGCAGCTCGCCGTGGCCGGCGAAGTCGATGCCGAACATCTCGTGCGTCTCGCGCTCGTGCCAGGCGGCGCCGGGGAACAGGCCGACCACCGACGCGACGACAGGCGTGTCGCGGGGCACCCGGGTGCGCAGCAGCAGCCCGTGCCGGTGCCGGACCGACCAGAGGTGCAGCACCACGTCGAAGCCGTCGGCCAGCTCGTCCACCGCCGACAGCCAGTCCAGGAAGTCGAGATCCAGCTCGGCGTCGTCGCGTGCCGCACGCACCGCGTCCGCCCAGCTCGCCGGGGGTACGTCGACGGTGGCGCGGGCGTACCCCTGACCGCCGGACACGGACGCGGTGGCCTCGACGGGCGCGAGCAGCGCGACCACTCGCGAGCCGACCTCTTCCGGAGTCATGCGCTGATCCTATGGCCGACGGCTGCGGACCGGGTCGGGCCGCCCGGGCCGGATCGTCGCTTTGCCGGACGCGCGGCGGCAGCGCGCGGAAAGATGGGTCCGTGCGCGCTGTGACTGTGACCCCCGGTGTCCCGGATTCGCTGCGGCTCGCCGAGGACTGGCCCGAGCCGCCGCCGGAAGAAGGCGCGATCCTGGTCGAGGCGCTGGCGGTGGGTGTGTGCGGCACCGATCACGAGATCGTGGCCGGCGAGTACGGCGAGGCGCCGCCGGGCCAGGATCGGCTGGTGCTGGGGCACGAGTCGCTGGGTCGCGTGCTGGACGACCCGACCGGCACGTTGCAGCCCGGCGACCTGGTCGCGGGCGTGGTCCGCCACCCCGACCCGGTGCCCTGCGCGAACTGCGCGGTGGACGAGTGGGACATGTGCCGCAACGGGCGGTACACCGAGCACGGCATCAAGGCGCTGCCCGGCTTCGCCCGGGAACGCTGGCGGTTGCAGCCCAAGTTCGCGGTCGGCCTGGACCCGGCGCTCGCCTCGGTGGGCGTGCTGCTGGAACCGGCGAGCGTGGTGGCGAAGGCGTGGGACCACATCGAGCGGATCGGCCGCCGTGCCGAGTGGAAACCGCAGACCGTGCTGGTCACCGGCGCCGGCCCGATCGGGCTGCTGGCCGCGCTGCTCGGCAGCCAGCGTGGGCTGTCGGTGCACGTGCTGGACCGCAACACCACCGGGCCGAAGCCGGAGCTGGTCCGGGCGCTCGGGGCGACGTACCACACGGCGCCGGTGCCCGAGCTGGACGTGAAGCCCGACGTGGTGATCGAGTGCACCGGCGCTCCCACGGTGGTGCTGGACGCCATGTGCAAGGCCGCGCCCACCGGCATCGTCTGCCTCACCGGTGTGTCGAGCGGCGGCCGGACCGTCAACTTCGACGCCGGGGCGCTCAACCGGGAGCTGGTGCTGGAGAACAACGTGGTGTTCGGCTCGGTGAACGCCGGGCGGCGGCACTGGGAGATGGCCGCCGAGGCGCTCGCCCAGGCCGAACAGTCGTGGCTGACCTCGCTGATCACCCGCCGGGTGCCGCTGTCGAGCTACCGCCAGGCGTACGCCTCGGTCGGTGAGGACATCAAGACGGTGCTGGACTTCACGCAGTGAGCCGGGGCGCCGGATCCGGTGCCCCGGCCCTTCAGATGCCGGGTAGCCGGCCGTTGCGGAACAGGTCCACGAAGAGCTGGTGGTCCTCGCGGGCCCGGATCCCGTACCGGTGCCCGAAGTCGACCAGGTAGTTGACGAACCTCTCCGGCTCGGCGTCGACCACGGCGACGATCGCCTCCTCGGTGGAGTAGTCGACCAGGTCGTGGCTGGACTCGTCGTCGGCGACCGAGTGCATGCGGGCCACCGCCCGGCCCAGGTCGGCGAGCACGCCGGACAGTTCCTCCGGCTCGTTCACGTCGGCCCAGTCCAGGTCGGCCGCGTACGGGGAGACCTCGGCGACGAGCTGCCCGACACCGTCCAGCTCGGTGAAGCCCAGCCACGGGTCGGCGTGCGCCTGCAACGCGCGCTGCGACTCGGCGGTGCGGTGCCCCTGGTGCCGGAAGTACGACCGGACCCGCTCGTCGTCGACGTACCGCGCCACGGCCGGCACCTGCGCCTGCTTCATGTAGATGACGACGTCGTTCTCCAGCGCCTGGGTGTGCCCCTCCAGCAGCACGTTGTACGACGGCAGCCCGGCCGACCCGATGCCGACGCCCTTGCGCAGCACCACGTCCTTGATGCCGGTGGCCACCGGACGCATCCGGGTGGCCGACTGCGGCAGCGTGTGCAGGTAGTCGGCGAACGCCGCGCAGACCTTCTCCCGGGTGGCGTCGTCGATCTCGTACACACCGTCGCCGAGGGAGAACCGGCGCTCGTAGTTGTCGACAGTGGTCTGCCCGGCGAGCAGGTCCACCCGGGTGTTCAGCCGTGCCTGCTGGAGCACCCGCCGCAGCACGCCGTCGGCGTTGTCGAGCGTGATCGAGCCGATCGCGTCGTCCCCGCCCGCGGCGATGGCCCGCAGCTCGGCCAGGTACGACCGCGCGAAGCCCGCCACCAGCTCGCCGATCACCCGGTCGGAGAGCGCCTTGGCGTAGCCGAGCAGCGCCACGCTGGCGGCGAGACGCTTCAGGTCCCAGGTGAACGGCCCGACGTACGCCTCGTCGAAGTCGTTGACGTTGAACACGAGCTGCCCGGAGGCGTTCATGTAGGTGCCGAAGTTCTCGGCGTGCAGGTCGCCGTGGATCCACACCCGGCTGGTCCGCTCGTCGAGGAACCTGTCGCTGCCGAAGTCGCCGCGCTGGTCGGCGTAGAACAGCGCGGCGCTGCCCCGGTAGAAGGCGAACGGTGACGCCGCCATCTTGCGGAACTTGCGGCGGAACGCCGCCGGGTCGATCGCCATGGACGCGCCGAACTCCTCGGTCAGCACGTCGATGATGAATGCGGAGCGCTCCTCCGCGAGGTCGGTCATGGCCGCAGGCTAGCCCCGCGCCGCCACCCGGCGGTTCAGCCGGCCGGCGGGCGTACCGGGGGTGCGGTCAGCGACTCGACCGGCCGCGCCACCGCGTCCGCCGGGGAGGTGAGCGCGTCGGGGCGGGCCACGCCGCCGATGCCGGACTGCTCGGCGGCGATCTTCTCCTGAAGGCGGAGGATGCCGTGCAGCAGCGCCTCCGGGCGCGGCGGGCAGCCGGGCACGTACACGTCGACCGGGATGAGCTGGTCGACGCCCTTCGTCACCGAGTAGGAGTCCCAGTACGGGCCGCCGCAGTTGGAGCAGGCGCCGAACGAGATCACGTACTTCGGCTCGGGCATCTGGTCGTAGAGCCGCTTGACCGCCGGGGCCATCTTGTCGGTGACGGTGCCGCTGACCACCATGAGGTCGGCCTGCCGGGGCCCGTGGGCGAACGGGATCACGCCGAGCCGCATGAAGTCGTGCCGGCCCATGCTGGTCGCGATGAACTCGATGGCGCAGCAGGCAAGGCCGAAGTTGAAGACCCAGAGCGAGTAGCGGCGGCCCCAGTTCAGCACGAACCGGATCGGCTCGCCGAGCACGGCCGGCACCTGCATCTCTGGCCTCCGTTCCGCTGTCCCCGAACCGACAGTCAACCACAGCGCCGGACCGGCAACTTCCGCAACCGGTACGGGCGTCAGGGCGTGTGACCGACGTGACCGCGTCGGCGGTACGCACACGGGGAGGACCAGGTGACGGTGACGAGGGAGCCGATGCTCGACGAGCCACCCGAGGGGACAGCGAGGCGCGTCGAGAGGCGCGAGGCGGTCGACTTCGACGGGCTCTACCACGCACACTTCCGGTCCCTGACGCTTCAGCTCACCGCCTACTGCGGTGACCTGTCCCAGGCGCAGGACATGGTGCAGGAGGCGTTCTGCCGGGCGTTCGCCCGCTGGTCCCGGGTGTCCCGCTACGACGATCCGGTGGCCTGGGTCCGCCGGGTGGCCTGGAACCTGGCCACCAGCCGCTGGCGGCGGCTGCGGACGGCCCAGGCGTGGCTGCACCGCCAGCGGGAGGAGTACGTGCCGGGGCCGGGGCCGGATCGGGTCGCGCTGACCGCCGCGCTGGCCGAACTGCCGCCGCATCAGCGCCGCGCCGTGGTGCTGCACTACCTGGCCGATCTCAGCGTCGCGCAGATCGCGGCGCAGGAGGACGTGCCGGAGGGCACCGTCAAGTCCTGGCTGTACCGGGGGCGGGCCGCGCTGGCGGCGAAGCTCACCACCACGAGCGAGGTGAACCACAGTGACTGAGCCCGACGACATCCTGATCGGCGGCGAGTTCGCCGAGTTCCGCACGGCGTACACGCCTGTGGTGCACCCGGCCGGGACTGCCGCGGTCCGGCGCACGGTCCGGCACCGCCGCCGGCGGACAGCGGTGGTCACCGCGGCGGCCGTGGTGCTCGCCGTGGTGATCCCGGTGGGCGCGAACGCCGCCCTGAACCGGAGGCCCGGACCGCCCCCGGTGCCCGCGCAGACAGTCACCCCGACTCCGTCCGAGAGCACGTCGCCGCCACCGTCGACACCGCCGAGCACCACCGCCCCGACGCGGAGCGCGCCGGACGGACGGATCAGCCGGGCCCAGCTCCTGGCGGCCCGGATCGACCTCGTGTCGTGGGCTGGCGCACCGAAGACGTGCGTCAGCGACAACGTCCGGCTCCGGTCCGGGCCGCAGGACGACTCGGTCCCGACGCTGCTGGCCGGACCGGAGTACGGCGACCTCGACGACGACGGCGCCACCGAGACGGTCGTCCTCGTCGCCTGCCGCATCGGCGAGGCGTCGGCCAAGCAGGTGCTCGCCCTCGACCGGGACCGGGACGGCCGGATCGTCACCATGGGCCGGGTCGTCGGCACCCGTGAGGGCATGGGTGACATCACCGAGTTCTCGGTGCGGGACGGCGGGGAGGTCCGGGCGCACGTCGCCGACATCCAGCCCTGTTGCAGCACGCCGGAGTGGGCGCCGCAACGGCAGTGGCGGACGTACTCCTGGAGCGGCGAGCGGTTCCGGCAGGTCGCCGGACCCACCGGGTTCGGCACCGACCCCCGCCTGACCGACCTCGTGCTGACCGCCCGGGACGTGGTGGCCGGGCCGCCGGACAAGGCGGGGATCCGCAAGGTCACCGTCACCGTGACGGTGGAGAACCGGGGGCCGGTGGACGTACCCCGGCTCGGCTTCTCCGGCTGGTACGACCTCGTCCGGCCGAACGGTTCCGACCTGGACCGGTGCCGGGGCGTGCGGTCGGACGGGTCCGACGCCTGCGTGCTGGACCCGCTGCCGGCCGGTGAGCGCAGGAGCTACACCTTCACGTTCGGCCATCCGGTGCCCGCCAGCGGCCCGCCGACGCTGCGGGTCGTCCACTACGACTCGCAGGAGCGGTACTGGAGCGACCTGAACTGGAAGAACAACGAGGTCGAGCTGACCTCAGTCGGCTGACCGACAGATCGCAACCGACCGTCGGATCCCGACGTGTCACAGGCATCGGACGGGCGGAGATGCCGCCGTCCGGCAACGGGGAATCACGGGAGGAACAGCAATGACCACACGTACGGCACGGACCGCCACCGCACTGCTCGGTGGGGCCGCCGCACTGATCGCCCTGGCCGCGCCGGCCACCGCCGCGCCGAGCGCCGCCACCGGCCGCGTCGGCGTCACGGCGCAGCGGCTCGTCCTCGACCCGACCGACAGGGGGTACGTCGGGACGCTCACCGCGACGGTGACCAACCGGCGGTCGACCGCGACGTCGGTGAGCCTGGTCGTCACCGAGCCGGCGGGGGCGTCGTTCACCTCCATCGAGCCCGGCGGTGGTTGCCTCTACAACCGCCTGGTGGAGAACCGGCTGGTGATCACCTGCGGCGGCGACCAGATCGAGGCGGGCAAGAGCCTCACCTTCCGGCTCGGGTTCCACGTCTGGACCACCGCCCGCAGCTACCCGATGGTGGCGAACGGCGGGCGGATCGAGGTCGTCCCGGACGGTGCCGCCGCGGCTTCCGACGCCACCGGCTTCACCACCCTCTTCCGCTCCACCGGCGGCAGCCTGCGGAAGCCGCGCCCGTACGTGCAGGCCGTCGACACCGACCTCGGCATCCGGGGCAGCGCGGTGACGCTGGCCCCGCAGCCGGACGGCACCCTGCTCGGCCGGATGCCGGTCACCGTGCGCTACGGCAACGACGCGCCGACCTTCGCTCTCAACGTCGAGGCCGCCCTGCCCGCGGGCGTGGAGGTGCACCACATCGAGCCGCAGGACTCGCCGAGCTTCCCGTACTGGTTCTCCGTGCCGGGCGGCCGGTTCATGCCGGGCGAGGAGCGCACCTTCGACGTCTTCCTCTGGGCACCCGTCGGCACGGCCACGGGTGAGCTGGGCACCGGCCGCCTCACCGTGACCGGGAGCTACTTCTGGGGGGCCGACGACCCGCAGGACGTGGACCCGTCTGACAACACCACGTCGTTCACGGTGACCGGGGCCGCCGCGAGCTGACAGTCGCCCGCCCGGCCGGCGCCCACGCGCCGGCCGGGCGTCGCCGTGTCACCAGGCCGGGCGCTGGAGCAACCCGACGAACTCGGCGAGCAGCCGTTCCCGCAGCCGCGCCGGGGCGGCGTCGAGCAGCGTGTTGACCACCGCCATCCGGTCCGGCACACCGGCGCCGCCGGCCAGGCCGAGCCCGCCGGCCAGCCCGGCCACCATGTCCGGGGTGAGCGCCTCCGGCGTGAGGCTGCCTGCGAGCGCCAGCAGTTCCGGCGGCAGCACGACCGGCCCGGCGGCGCGGGCCGCCGCGACCGCCTCGGCCAGCGCCGGGCCGAACTCGGCCACCCGGGGCGCCACCGCCGCGGTGACAGTGAGGTGGACACTTGCCGGCAGATCGGCGTACGTGAGCTGGGGCTGGGTGTGCCAGCCACGCGCGGTCAGCTCGTCGACCAGCACGAACAGGTCGAGCCCCGGATCGTCGCTGGTGAAGCAGACCACTGTGGTCTCCGGCTCGGCCATCAGCCGCAGGCCGCCGGTGGCCCGGACCGCGTCGGCGAGCCCGGCGACCGCGTCCCGGGTCGCGGCGGCCAGCCGCAGGTAGCCGTCCTCGCCGAGGTGGCGCAACGTGGCGTACGCGGCGGCGATCGGCCCACCGGACCGGGTGGAGGCGATCACCGGGTTGACCATCGTGTATCCGGGCCAGTCCGCGTACGCGAAGAACTGCGCCGCGCGCAGCGCCGGATCGCGGTGCAGCAGCACCGAGACGCCCTTGGGCGCGTACGCGTACTTGTGCAGGTCCACCGAGATCGAGGTGACCCCCGGCACGGCGAAGTCGAACGGCGGCACCGGCGCGCCGAGCCGGCGCAGCCAGGGCAGTGCCCAGCCGCCGAAGCAGGCGTCGACGTGGCAGCGCACCCCGGCGGCCCGCGCGACGGCGGCGATCTCGGCGACCGGGTCGACGACCCCGTGCGCGTACGACGGCGCGGACGCCACCACGAGCACGGTCTCCGGACGGATCGCGGCGGCCATCGCTGCCACGTCCGGCCGCAACGTCACCGGGTCGACGGGCACGGTGTCCAGCGCGACCCGCAGGTAGTGCGCCGCCTTGGCGAACGCGGCGTGCGCGCCGGCCGGTGCCACGATCCGCTGCTCGGCCAGGTCGGGACGGGCGTCTCGGGCCGCCTTGACGGCGAGCAGCAGCGACTCGGTGCCGCCGCTGGTGACGCTGCCGACCACGTCCGGCGCGTCGGTGCCGGGGCCGCCGCCGAGCAGCCGGGCGGCGGCGCCGACCAGCGCGTTCTCCATCGCCAGCAGCGACGGGAACGCCGTCGGGTCGAGGCCGTTGACGTGCGCGCTCTGCGCGTACGCGGCCTGCGCCAGCTCGTCCAGCCCGGCCACGCCGGGGTCGTAGACGTACGCGAACAGCCGCCCGCCGTGCGTCGGCCGGTCGGCGGCGCGCAGCGCGCGGATCTCGCCTAGTACGTCCGTCGCGGGCATCCCCCGCGCGGGCAGAGCGCTCACACCTACCGTGTCGGTCATCGGGTGGTTCCTCTCGTGGGACGGGCCGGCGCTCACGCCCGCGCGGCCGGCGCGGCGTCGTCGACCACGGGTGCGGCGGTGGCCAGCTGCGCCGGGGTCAGTGTGTAGCCGCGCAGCAGCACCAGCGGGATCGCCACGAGCAGGGCGGGCAGCACCGTGAAGCCGAGCAGCACACCCAGCCGTGCCGAGTCGGACTGGACGGCGGCGGTGCCGGTGGACGAGGAGACGTAGCCGGAGAGCTGGAGCACCAGCCCGTAGATGCCCGGCCCCAGCGCCAGCCCGAACGTCTCCCCGGCGGTCCACAGCCCGGTGAACACCCCGGCCTGCCGCCGCCCGGTGCGCGCGGTGTCGTACGCGATGCAGTCCGGCAGCATGGCCAGCGCGAACACCTGCTGGCCCGCGTACCCGACGCCGATCACCGCGACCACCGCGTAGGCCGCGGCGGCGGGCAGAGCGGGCGCGGCGACCAGGGCCAGCGCTCCCGCCGCGAAGATCAGCGACGCGGCGACCAGCGACGTCCGCTTGCCCAGCCGCGCGCCCGCCCGCGACCACAGCGGCATGACCAGCAGCGCGGGCGCGACGAAGCAGGCGAACAGCAGCGTCGGGCCGCTGTCCGGCTCGCGCAGCACCTGGTCGGCGAAGTACTTCACCCCGGCCAGCACGGTTGCCACCCCGGCGGACTGGATCACGAAGCAGATCAGCAGCACCCGGAACGGCCGGTTGCCGGTGGCGACAGCGAGCTGCGCGCGCAGGCTCGGCTCGCTCTCCCCCACCGTCCCGGTCGGCGCCGACCGGGTGCCGAGGAAGACGCCGATCGTGCCGGCGACGATCAGCGCGGCGACGAACAGGCCCATCCACCGGTGGCCCGGCACGCCGTCGCCGCCCGCGCTCACCACCGCCGGGGCCACCGCGCCGGAGACCAGGATGGCCAGCGCCAGCACCGCGATCCGCCAGGTCATCAGCCGGGTACGCTCCGCCGGGTCGGCGGTCAGCTCGGCCGGCATGGCCACGTACGGCACCTGGAAGAACGCGAACGCGGTGGCGGTGGCCAGGAACGCCAGGGCCACGTACGCGGCGGCGGCCGGACCGTCGGCGAACGGCGCGGCGAAGATCGAGGCGAACAGCACCGCTAGCGCGAGCCCGCCACCGAGCAGGTACGGCCGGCGCGCGCCCCAGCGGGAGCGGGTCCGGTCGGAGATCCGCCCGGCGACCGGGTTGACCAGCACGTCCCACGCCTTCGGCAGCAGCACCAGCAGGGCGGCCAGTCCGGCGGCGACGCCGAGCGTGTCGGTGAGGTACGGCAGCAGGAGCAGCCCGGGCACGGTGCCGAACGCGCCGGTGACCAGGGAACCCAGTGCGTACCCGAGGTGCACCCGGCGGGGCAGGCCCGAAGCTGTCATGGCGCCGAATGCTACTCACGTTATGGCCCGCGTCACATCCCCTCGTCCGGCGACCAGGACGCCGCCGCCAGGTCCACCCGGTCCCCGCGCAGCGGGCACCCCTCGGCGAGCAGCCGTTCCCGCGCCTTGCGCTCGTGACCCGGCGGCAGCCGGCCGGCCGAGTTCACCACCCGGTGCCACGGCACGCCGCCACCGTGCCGCGCCATGATCGAGCCGACCAGCCGTGGCGACGCCCGCCCCGAGCGGTCGGCCAGCGCGTCGGCCACCGCCCCGTACGACATCACCCGCCCCGGCGGAATCCGCTCGACAAGCGCCAGCACCGCCTCGACGTACTCGTCAGGTGTCACGAGCTGCCACGATATGGGAACGCGCCGCGGCGCGGCAGACCGCAGCGCGCAGAATGGTCGGGTGCGCGAAGCAGTCACCTCGGCCCGGCGGATCGTGGTCAAGATCGGTTCGTCCTCGCTGACCACCGCGACGGGCGGCCTCGACGACGCCCGGGTCGACGCGCTCGTCGACACGCTCGGCGGGCTCGCCGCCGCCGGACGCGAGGTGGTGCTGGTCTCCTCCGGCGCGATCGCCGCCGGGCTCGCCCCGCTGCGGCTGCCCCGGCGCCCGCGCGACCTGGCCACCCAGCAGGCCGCCGCCAGCGTCGGCCAGGGCCTGCTCATCGGCCGGTACGCCGCCGCGTTCGCCCGGCACGGCCGCACCGTCGGGCAGGTGCTGCTCACCGTGGACGACGTGACCCGGCGGGCGCACTACCGCAACGCGTACCGGACGCTGCGCAAGCTCCTCGACCTGCACGCCGTGCCGATCGTCAACGAGAACGACACGGTGGCCACCGAGGAGATCCGGTTCGGCGACAACGACCGCCTGGCCGCGCTCGTCGCCGCGCTCGTGGACGCCGACCTGCTGGTGCTGCTCTCCGACGTCGACGCGCTCTGGACCGGCGACCCGGCCCGCCCGGGCAGCACCCGCATCACCGAGGTACACGGCGAGGGCGACCTGGCGGGCGTGGACGTCGGCGGGGCCGGCCGCGCCGGGGTGGGCACCGGCGGCATGGTGACGAAGGTCGAGGCGGCCCGCATCGCGACCGGCTTCGGCATCCCGGTGGTGCTGACCGCCGCGCCGCTGGCCGCGCCGGCGCTCGCCGGGGAGCCGGTCGGCACGTACTTCCACCCGAGCAGCCGCCGCCCCGCCGCCCGTCTGTTCTGGCTGGCGCACGCCACCGCCCCCCGGGGCCGGCTGCACCTCGACCCGGGCGCGGTGCAGGCGGTGGTCGGCCGCCGCAAGTCGCTGCTGCCCGCCGGCATCACCGCCGTCGACGGCGCGTTCACCGCCGGTGACCCGGTGGACCTGGTCGACACCGCCGGGGCGCCGGTGGCCCGGGGCCTGGTCAACTACGACGCGGTGGAGCTTCCCGGCCTGCTCGGCCGGTCCACCTCCGAACTCGCCGCGGCGCTCGGCCCGGCGTACGAACGTGAGGTCGTCCACCGCGACGACCTGGTCCTGCTGTAAGCAAGGGGCCCTTCTTAACAGACGTCTGTTAAGAAGGGGCCCCTCCTTGAACCCCGTCCGAAGGAGTACGCACGATGAGCGTCGTCGAGCAGGCCCGGCGAGCCCGGGACGCGGCGGAAGCCCTGGCCACGGCCACCCGTACCGTCAAGGACGCCGCGCTGCACGCGATGGCCGACGCGCTCGTGGCGCGTACCCCGGAGATCCTGACCGCGAACGCGGCGGACCTGGCGGCCGGGCGCGACGCCGGGCTGTCCGCGGCCGTGCTGGACCGGCTCGCGCTCGACGAGGGCCGGGTGGCCGCCATCGCCGACGCGCTGCGCCAGATGGCCGCGCTGCCCGACCCGGTGGGCGAGGTGGTACGCGGCTCGACGCTGCCCAACGGCCTGGAGCTGCGCCAGATCCGGGTGCCGTTCGGGGTGGTCGGCATCGTCTACGAGGGCCGGCCCAACGTGACTGTCGACGCGGCCGGGATCTGCCTGAAGTCCGGCAACGCGGCGCTGCTGCGCGGCTCCTCGTCGGCCGCGCACTCCAACGCGGCGCTGGTCGCGGTGCTGCGTGACGCGGTCGCCGGCGCCGGGCTGCCGGCGGACGCGGTGCAGCTGCTCGACTCCAGCACCCGTGAGTCGGTCAAGGAGCTGATGCGCGCCCGGGGCCTGGTCGACGTGCTGATCCCGCGCGGCGGCGCGTCGCTGATCCGCGCCGTGGTCGAGGAGTCGACGGTGCCGGTGATCGAGACCGGCGTGGGCAACTGCCACGTGTACGTGGACGCCGCCGCCGACCTCGGCAAGGCCCTGGCGGTCACGCTGAACGCCAAGACGCAGCGCCTGTCCACCTGCAACACGGCCGAGTCGCTGCTGGTGCACCGTGACGTCGCGGACGGGTTCCTGCCGGCCGTGCTGGCCGCGTTCGCCGAGGCCGGGGTGACCGTGCACGGCACGCCCGAGGTCGCAGCCCACTCCGACGCAGTGGTCGCGGCCACCGAGGAGGACTTCGGCACCGAGTACCTCTCCGCCGACATCTCGGTCGCCGTCGTCGACTCGCTCGACGCCGCGGTCGCGCACATCCGCCGGTACGGCACCGGCCACACCGAGGCGATCGTCACCGACTCGCAGCGGGCGGCCCGGGAGTTCGTGGCCAGGGTGGACGCCGCAGCGGTCATGGTCAACGCGTCCACCCGCTTCACCGACGGCGGCGAGTTCGGCTTCGGCGCGGAGATCGGCATCTCCACGCAGAAGCTGCACGCGCGCGGCCCGATGGGCCTGCCGGAGCTGACCAGCACCAAGTACGTGGTCACCGGGGACGGTCACGTGCGCTGACAGTGAGGCCGGCTATGTGAGCTGGAGTGGGTCCCCGTCCGCCGAGGTGGCCGGGGCACCCGGTGTCGTGGGCGGCACGACGAGCGGGGGCATCCCCGGGGACACCGGCGCCGACGCCGAGCCGTCCTCCACCGCCAGGTCGGGCAGGACCGTCCAGGCCGACCACGGCGCGGGCCCGGCGTCCGGACCGGGCGACGGATCAGGGCCGGGACCGAGGGACCACTCGGGGCCGGATCCCGGCGGCACGTGCGGCGGCGGCGATTCGCCGGGAGGCGGCGGGACGGCAGGAGGCGGTGGGGCGGCGGGCGGTGGAGGCGCGGCGGAGGGTGGTGGCGCGGCCACGGCCGGCCGGCGCGGAATCGGCACGGCGGGTGGCGGGGGCAGCTCGGCGGTCTGCGGCACCACGAACGGCGCTCCGGACACCGGGGCCTCCGGCGTGTGCGGGCGGCACGCGCGGATCGCCCGCAGCGTGGTGTGCACGTCGAACTGGTGGCCGTCGTCGCTGTCCCAGCCGCCGTCGCTGCGCTGGGTCTCGGCGAGCCGCCGGCGCGCGGAGACCAGCAGCCACTGCTCCTCGCCCACGTCGACCCGGCGCAGTGTGGCGGCCAGCCAGGCCACGTCGGCCGGGGACATCCGGGGGATCCGGTCGGCCAGCACCGCCTGGATGCGCGCCGACTCGTAGTACATCCGCTGGCGGTGCAGCACCGCGGCGGCGAGCCAGCCGGCGGGCAGGAAGGACGGCCAGCTTCCGTCCGGCGCGAGCTGCGCGGCCAGCGCCTGCGCCGCCGCCTGCACCACACCGGCGTACGCGCCGCCGACCCGGTGGTCGAGTGGCCCGGCGGCGCGGGCGTCCAGCCCGGCCACGGTCAGCCAGAACCCCGCGTTCGCGGTCTGGTAGAGCCGGGCCTCGGGATCGCCGGGCGTGGCCCACTCGGGGGCGAGCCCGGCCAGCGAGGGGTCCTCGTCCCAGCCGCCGTCGGGCAGTTGCCGGGCGGCCAGCCAGTCCAACGCGTGCCGGGCGGCCGGGCGGCCCAGCGCCCCGAGGTCGTCCAGCTCGGCGAGGCGGTAGCAGGTCGCGTCGATCGAGGCGACCTCGCCGTCGAGGACGGCGGGCCAGCCGCCGCCGGGCGCCTGCCCGGTCTCGGCGGCGTCGAGCACGCCGGGCGGCACCGGAGCGCCGGTGCGCAGCCGGGAGAGACGGGCGCGGTCCACCGCGTCACCGTGAGCGACGACGAATCCGATCGCCGCGTCCAAGTCCACCACGGCACCGACGGTACTGGCGCGGCCGAAGTTACGCCTCGGTAGCTCGGTCAGGACCGCCCCGGCCCACCGGTCGCCGTGGGGGTTGCGTGACCCGGCGTATGCCCACGCCAAGGGCCCCGGAGAACACGACGGGCCCGCCCGGCGCACCGGGCGGGCCCATCGACGCGACTCAGTACGCGGGCAGCGACGGGTCGACCTGCTTGACCCAGGAGAGCACGCCGCCCTGGAGGTGCACCGCGTCGGTGAAGCCGGCCGCCTTCAGCGCGGCCAGTGCCTCGGCGGAGCGGACGCCGGACTTGCAGTGCAGCACGATCTGCCGGTCCTGCGGGAACTTCGCCAGCGCCTCACCGGACAGGATCTCGCCCTTGGGGATGAGCGTCGCACCAGGGATCCGGACGATCTCGTACTCGGCGGGCTCGCGCACGTCGACCAGGAAGATGTCCTTGCCGGAGTCCTGCCAGTCCTTCAGCTCCAGCGCGGTGATGGTCGAGTCGACCACCGCCTCCTGCGCCTCGTCGGAGACCGCGCCGCAGAAGTCCTCGTAGTCCTCCATGAGGTCGGTGAGGGTCGGGTTCTCGCCGCAGAGCACGCAGTTCGGGTCCTTGCGGACCTTGATCTTGCGGTAGCTCATCTCCAGGGCGTCGTAGACCATCAGCCGGCCGACGAGCGGCTCACCGATGCCGGCGAGCAGCTTGATCGCCTCGTTGACCTGGATCGACCCGATCGACGCGCAGAGCACGCCGAGCACGCCGCCCTCGGCGCAGGAGGGGACCATGCCGGGCGGCGGGGGCTCCGGGTAGAGGCAGCGGTAGCAGGGACCGTGCTCGGCCCAGAACACCGACGCCTGGCCGTCGAAGCGGTAGATCGAACCCCAGACGTACGGCTTGCCGAGCAGCACGGCCGCGTCGTTGACCATGTAGCGGGTGGCGAAGTTGTCGGTGCCGTCGACGATCAGGTCGTACCGGGAGAAGATGTCCCGGACGTTCTCCCGGTCCAGCGCGGTGTTGTGGATCTCCACGTTGACCAGCGGGTTGATCTCGCGGATCGACGCCGCGGCGGACTCGGCCTTGGACCGGCCCACGTCGGAGACGCCGTGGATGACCTGGCGCTGGAGGTTCGACTCGTCGACGGTGTCGAAGTCGATGATGCCGAGCGTGCCGACACCGGCCGCGGCCAGGTAGAGCAGGGCCGGCGAGCCGAGGCCACCGGCGCCCACACAGAGCACCCGGGCGTTCTTCAGCCGCTTCTGCCCCTCGACCCCGACGTCCGGGATGATCAGGTGGCGTGAGTAGCGGCGGATCTCGTCTACGGTCAGCTCGGCGGCGGGTTCGACGAGCGGGGGCAACGACACGGTGGACTCCCCGGGATCGGCGGTGTGACCGCGCCATTGTTGCTCGCCGGGACGGGGATCGGCCATGATGAGGGACACTGCGCCCGAACTGCGGGACCGGGAATAACTCAGACGCCGTCGGTGGGCTCGCCGGAGTAGCGGATCCCGCCGACGTACGGCCAGGCGTTCGGCACGCAGCCGTCCAGCCCGTACGTCTGCTGCTGCATGACCGGCGCGGGCGCCCCCGGCGCGGGGCAGGCCTGGTGCAGCTCGCCGAACTCGTGCCCGACCTCGTGGTTGATCACGTACGTGCGGTAGACCTCGATCGGGGCGCCGTAGTCGGGCACCGCCGTCATCCAGCGGGCCAGATTGAGCACGACCCGGCCGGGCAGCCGGCAGGAGGTGTACCGGTCGGTGCGCAGGCCGCCCTCGGCACACATCCGCTCCGAGGTGACCGGGGTGGCGAGGTAGACGGTGAAGTCGGCCGCCGCCGCCTCGGGCACCCGCTGCACCCGCAGCTCCCCGGAGGCGATCCAGCTCCGCGGGTCGCCCAGCACCGCGTCCACTGTCGCGGCGAAGCCGTCGGCGTCCTGCCCCGTACCCTGCTCCACCTCGACCCGGTAGCGGCGCAGCGGGCCGTCGTGTCCGCGTACCGGAGATCGGCCCTGGGCCACCGCGAACGTGCCGGGGCCGGCGGTGGGGTAGCCGGTCGGCGCCGGGGCCGGGAGGTCCGGCTCGGCGCCGCGCGCCAACGACGGTTCGGCGGCGAGCGGCAGCTGCGTGCGCCCGGCCGGAGGGGCGCTCAGCCGGGCGATGCCCAACGCGCCGCTGACGGCCGCGAGCAGCATCGCCAGCAGCAGCACCGAGCGGCGACGGCGACGGCGCATCCGGCGCAGGGTGGGACGCTCGGGCGGCGGCGCGGCAGGTCTGTCGTAGGGGTACGACGAGGTCATGACCTCAGCGTGCCATGCAATTCGGGCATTTAGCTGCTTTTGCCGCCTATGCCGCGAATGTTCCTCACGATCGGACGATCACAGGCTCGGCCCGGTGTACCGCTTCCCGGCCACGTAGGGCCACGGATTCGGCCGGCAACCCTTGAGGAACAGCGTCTGCTGCTGCATCACCGGTGCCACCCGGCCCGCGCCGGGGCACCCCTCGTGCCGGTGCCCCAGCTGGTGACCCACCTCGTGGTTGACCACGTAGAGCCGGTAGGTGTCCAGCGGCATCCCGGCGGCGACCAGGTGCGGCGCCGAGGTCCGCCACCGGTCCAGGTTGATCACCACCCTGCCCGGCACCCGGCACGACGTGTACGGCACCCCGCCCACCCGGATGTCGATCCCGCCCGCCCCGCACAGCCGCCGGGCCGTCTCCCGGGTCGCCAGGTAGATCGTGAAGTCGTGCCCGCTGTCCGGGCCGACCCGCTGCAACCGCAGCCTGCCACCGGCCCAGCCACCCGGACCGGCAAGCGCCCGCTGCACCGCCTCGCCGAAGTCGCGGACCTCCTCGCCGGAGCCGTTCTCCGCAGCCACCCGGTAACGGTGCAGCGGCCCCGAGCGGCCGAGCACGCCGCTGGTCCGGTCGTCGTACGCGAAGCTGCCCCGCCCCTTCGCCGGCCCCGGGCCGGACAGCGTCAGCACCGGCGCGGCCGGGGAACTGGGCACCACCGAGGGCGACGGCGGGACGCTCGGCGTCGACGGCGCCACAGTCGGGACCGGAGGCTGGGCGACGAACCCGTCGGTGCCCCGGGTGCCCGCACCCGCCGACGGCAGTTGCACGGCCACGCCGACGCCGACCGCGGCGGCGGTGACGAAGGCGCAGACCACGAGCGCGGAACGCCAGTGCGGGAAGGAGGAACGGGAGCGGGGCATCCGGCTCAGCCTGCCATGTCACGCCCCGTTCCGCTCTCCCCCGTGCCGGTGGCGCGCGACGGCGTCGCCTCGGCGAGCAACCCCAGCACCGCCCGCGCCACGGTCCGGGGCACCTCCAGCTGCGCCACGTGCCCGACGCCGTCGAGCATCAGCAGCCGGCTGTCCGGGATCACCCGGGCCGCCTGCGGCGCCACCCGCACGTCGACCAGCCGGTCCTGCCGCCCGCCCACCACCAGCGTGGGCGCCCGCACCGCCGCCGCCTGCCGCCAGAGCGCGCCCTCACCCGGCAGGTACGACCGCAGGAAGCTGCCGACCAGGCCCCGGAACGTGCGCACGTACGCGGCAGCGTAGTGGGCCGCCTCGTACCGGACCCGGATCTCGTCGATCGCCTCCTGCCGGCGCTGCTCGCTGATCCGGGTCAGGTCGGCCACGCACGCCTCCATCACCTGCTGCGCCGTCACCTCCGGGCTGAACTGGGCCAGCCGCCAGGCGGCCAGTCGTTCGCCCCGGGGGATCGCCAGCAACGGCAGCATCCGCCCCTGCAACGAGCGCCGGAAGTCCAGGAACGGCAGGGCGGGCGAGATCAGGGTGAGCGTGCGGACCAGATCCGGGCGCAGCGCCGCCACCCGGACCGAGATCGCGCCGCCCAGCGAGTTGCCGAACAGGTGCACCGGCCCCCTGTCGCTGTGCTCGATCCAGCTGATCACCCGCTCGGCGAAGGACGGGATGGTGTAGCGCGGCCCGGGCTCGCTGCGCCCGAACCCGGGCAGGTCGATCGCCTGGCCGTCCAGCCGGTCCGCGAGCAGGCCGGCCAGGTCGGTCCAGTTCTGCGCCGACCCGCCGAGCCCGTGCACGTACAGGGCGGGCTCCGCGCCGGGCCCGGTGGCCGGGGTGTCGCGGACGTGCACGAGAGTGCCGTCGAGGCGTACGTGCCGGCCGGGCCAGGGCGGCGGGACGTGGTGTGCGGGAAGGCTCTGCTCCGGCCACAGTGCGGCGCGCTTCATGTCTCCAGTCTTCCCCGCCCGCGGCGTACCGCACACCGCACTGTCGTACCGCACACCGGCGCTCAGGACAGCAGCGCCTCCAGCCGCCGGTTCACCGCCGCGAGCGTGGCCCGCACGACCGCCTGCCGGGGATCCCCGGCCACCAGCGCCGAGCCGGCCAGCTGTTCCACCCAGCCGTCGCAGACCAGCAGCACCACGACAGTCGCCACCTCGCAGTTGCCGAACGGCACCACGGCGGCGTGCTCCACGAAGCAGCGGCCCCGCTCACCGGCCGGGACGCTCCCACCGAGCAGTTCGTCCACCGCGGCGGCGGCGGCCACCGCGCAGAGCCGCAGCACGTACCCGTCGACAGCCGGCCCGGTCGCGTGGCCCTCGGCCGTCCGGTCGCCCGCGACCAGGCGCACCTCGGTGGTGGCGTCCAGGCCGAACGTGCTCACCAGGACGTGCTCGATCACCACCCGGGGGCCCGGCAGGCCGCCGGTGTCCAGCGGCCGCGACGGCGCGGTCTCCGTCGTGGTCATCTGACCACCGGAGTACGACGTACCGAGCGTGACCGGGCTGCCGGTGGACATGCCGGTCGGCGCGGCGGCGAGCGACGTCTCGTCCACCGTGGCCCGGCCCCGGTGGGTGGCCTGACGGCGGCGGCGCGGCGGCTCGTCCCCGTCGGCCGGCGCCTCGGCCGGACGCACGAGCCGGTCCGCGCCGAACCGCGCGTCGCCGGAGCGGTTCGCGGCCGGACGGACCACGCCGGTACGCGCCGGCGTCTCGTCGCCGCCCGGCTCGTCACCGTTGGGAGCCTGGGCACGGGGCTCGCCCGGCTCGGGCTGCGCGGCACGGGCCTCGCCCGGCGTGGCCTGCGCCCCGGGAGCCCGGGTCTCGCCCGCGCGCGTCTCACCGGAGCGGTCCAGCCGGGCCGACCGGCGGCGCAACTGGGCCGGTGGCGGCACGGCCGGCGCACCGGGCAGGTTCTGCGGGGCGGCGGCCAGGCCCATCCGTTCCTGGAGCAGCCGGGCCACCAGGCGGCTCACCTCGGCCGGGTCCGCGCCGTCGGACAGGTCCAGCCGGAGGCTGTGCGCGCCGGCCGGGGTACGGCGCAGCGCGGCGTCGCGTACGCCCGCCACCTCCCGGACCGCGTCGAGGATCGCGTTGACGTCGAAGCCCTCCGGCCGCTCCCGCAGTGGCGCGGGTTCGTCGTCACGGCGCAGGTGGGTGGCGATGCGGGCGAGTTCGGGGGTCTCGGCGGACGGTTCCGCTGCCGGTGGCTCCGGCACGACTGGCACGTCCGGTTCCGAGGGGACGCGCTGCGGCAGCACGGGGGACGGTTCCTCCGGTCGGGGCTCGGCGACCGCGTCGGCGGCCGGCACCGGTTCCGGTGCGGACCGGCGGGCCGCGTAGGGAGGGGCGCTCGTCGGGTGGGGCGCGGGGGTCTGGTCGGGGCACGGCGTGCCGCTCGTGGCGGGAACGCCGGAGACCTGCGGGGCGGTGGCCGCCGGTTCGGCGGCGGGCGCCGGGGCGTATCCACCGGCGGGCGCGGGCGGCGCACCGGTTACCGGCGGCGCACCGGGCGCGGGCGGGACACTCGCCGGCCCGGGACCGGGGGGCGTGATCAGCGGCGGGACCGGCACCGGCGGCGCGGCCCACGAGGGTCGCTCGTAGCCGCGCGGCGGCTCGGCGTCGCCCCGCGGCAGCCGGAACGGCCGGGTCGCCTCGACTGTCGGCTCCGGCCCGGCCGGCGGCTCGTACCCGCGCGCCGGCTCGGGCCCGGCACCCGGCTCGTACTGCCGGGGCCCCTCGGACTCGGCGGACTGCTGGTACGACCGCGCCGCCTCGGGACCGGCGGACTGCTGGTACGACCGCGCCGCCTCGGACGCGGGGACCGGCTCGGCGCGCGGCGGCTCGTATCCCCGTACCGGCTCGGGCCGGGGTGGCTCGTAGGCGGCGGGCGGCTCGACGCGGGCCGGCTCGTACGGCCGCACCGGCTCGGGCGCCCACTCGGCCGCGCGGTCGTCGCGGACGGTGCGGTGGGCGGCGCTGTCGTCCGCCCACTCCCGCCGCTCGGCGGCGGGCTCCTCGGTGCGGCGGGCCGGTGGCTCCTCGGACCGGTCAGCCGGCGGCTCGTCGGTGCGGGCCCACGGCGGAGCCCAGCCGTCACCCCAGCTCGGGCGGTTCCAGGACGGCCCCGACCAGTCCGGTTCGGCGGCCCGCGGGTCGTCCGGCATCTGAGGATCGGCGGCGGCCCGCGGCTCGGCGGCGGCCGCCCGGCTCTCGGGCGGGTGGACCTCGCCCGGTGCGTGCTCCGGCCGGCTCGCCGCCGGCGCCGGAGTGACCGGCCGGTCGGCCCAGCCCCGGGACAGTGACGGGGTGGATTCGGTGTTCGGCGCGTGGAAACCCGGCGGCACCTCGAAACCGGAGGCGGCGGCACCGACCGGCGGGACCTGGAGGGCCGGGGGCGCGGAGGCCGGCCCGCTGTCGGCCCAGCGCGGCGCCCGGGTGGCCGGGTCGTCGGCGGCGTGCCGGGAGCCGGTGACGTCGCCCGGGTCGGTCTGCTGTTCGATCGTGGGCGCCGGGCGCGGGGCCGGGACGGCCAGCCGTTCGCCGTCGGCGGGCCGGGGCGGCTCGTCCGCGGGCGGGGCACTGACCGGCGCCTGGCGGGTCACTGGCGACTCCTCACCGGCGTGGTGCACGCCGTTGACGTGGCGGCCGTTGGCGCGGGCCGGTTCCGGCGCGGAGTGGCCGGGCAGCGGGGCCGGCAGGTCGCCGTGCCGGGGCGAGGAGGCGGCCCAGCCGCCGAGGTCGCCGTAGGGCCAGCCGCCGGGCGCCGGAGCGCCGCGGGACCAGCCGTTCGGCGGGGGCGCCCAACCGCCGCCGGCACGGGCCGGGTCGTCCTGCTGGCCCGTCCCGTCGCCGTGCTCTCCCGGGGTGGCGGCTCCGGGTTGCCCTGTTTCACTCACCGCGCGCTCCTTGGTCGCCCCCGCTGAGGCTACCGTGTGGTGACAGTGGCGATAAGTTACAGCGGCGGGCCAATTCCGCGACGGGTTCACGAACCCGGACCGGTTCGGGTGATACGTGCCGGCTCGTACGCAGATACTCGGAGGATCCGATGACCGCAGTGGGGAACGGTGCACAGACCGCCGGTCGGCCCACCCGCCTGCCCCGCTCGGCGCGACGTAAGCAGCTGCTCGCCGCCGCCCAGGAGGTGTTCGTCGCGCAGGGCTACCACGCCGCCGCGATGGACGACATCGCCGAGCGGGCCGGTGTCTCCAAGCCGGTGCTCTACCAGCACTTCCCCGGGAAGATGGAGCTCTACCTCGCGCTGCTGGACACGCACTGCGACGCGATAGTCGCAAACGTGCAGGCGGCGATGAGCGGCACCAACGACAACAAGGAGCGGGTCGGCGCGGCGGTGCGCGCGTACTTCGACTTCGTCGACCACGAGAGCGAGGCGTTCCGGCTGGTCTTCGAGTCGGACCTGCGCAACGACCCGGCGGTGCGGCAGCGGGTGGAGCGGGTCGAGCAGGGCTGCATCGCGGCCATCACCGACACGATCATCTCGGACACCGGAGTCAGCCGCTCACGCGCCGAACTGCTCGCCTCGGGCCTGGTCGGTGCCGCCGAGACGGCCGCCCAGTTCTGGCTGGCCGGCGGCCGGCAGGTGCCCAAGGCGGAGGCCGAGGCGCTGGTCGCAGCCCTGTCCTGGCGCGGCATCGCCAGCTTCCCGCTGCAAGGTGAGTCAGCCTGAACATCGGGCCGCCGGATCGGATAGCCTTCCCACGGTGGCTTTTTCGCCCCAGTTGAGGAGGCACAGTGGAGGTCAAGATCGGCGTGCAGTACGCGCCGCGGGAGCTGGTCCTGGAAAGCGCGCAGTCGCCGGCCGAGATCGAGCAGATCGTGACCGACGCCTTCGCCAAGAGTGAGGGCACCCTCTCCCTGACCGACGAGAAGGGCCGGCGCGTGATCGTGCCGGTCGGCAAGGTCGCCTACGTCGAGATCGCCGAGGCCTCGCCTCGCGCGGTCGGGTTCACCGTTCGCTGATTCCCGCGGCACCGGCCGCCGTGGCGGGCCTCCCGCCACGGCGGCTCAGTTGTTCGACCACACCGCTGTCGTCCGCGCGGCGTGCGCCCCGGTCAACCGGCGCAGCAGCCCCGGCGCATCGAGTGCGCCCCGGTGGGCGGCGGGCATCCGCCCCGCCTGGGAGAGCGCCTCACCGAGCAGCCGTCGGGCCACATCGACAGCCTGCCGACAGCCCGGGATCAGCCTCGATCGCGGCCGCGCCCCTCTCGCTGAGCGCGGCGCGGCGCAGGCCGTGCGCGTCGTATCTGTGACTCAAGTCACAACAGCGCGCCCCGCGCGCAGGGCCACCACCTGGGAATCGGGACGACCCAGTGACCGTTCAGGTAGGATGAGACAGTTGCCGTGGGCACCGATTCGGTCACTTTGCTGATCAACGCCGGTCCCCGACGCGCGTGCGGCCCGGTCCGGCTCGGCGAACTCGCCCCTGACCGCGTGGCCCGCGCCACACCGATCGCGCCCTGAGGACCTGAGGGGCGCACCACGAGAGGGCACCCCCAAATCCATATGAGCGAGCAGATTTCCGGCCAGCCACTGGCCCCCACCGCTCCGGTCCCCCCGGAGGCACCCACGTTCGCCGCGCTCGGCGCGCGGCAGGAGACAGTCGAGGCGCTGGCCGCCGCCGGCATCACCCGCGCCTTCGCCATCCAGGAGTACGCGCTGCCGATCGCGCTGCGCGGCGTCGACCTGATCGGTCAGGCGCCGACCGGCACCGGCAAGACGCTCGGCTTCGGCATCCCGCTGCTGGAGCGCGTGTTCGCCCCGTCCGAGGGCAGCGACGGCGTCCCGCAGGCGCTGGTCGTCGTACCCACCCGCGAGCTGGGCATCCAGGTCGCCAAGGACCTCGACGCCGCCGGCCGCACCCGGGGCGTCCGGGTGCTGCCGATCTACGGCGGCGTGGCGTACGAGCCGCAGATCGAGGCGCTCCGCAAGGGCGTCGAGATCCTGGTCGGCACCCCGGGCCGCCTGCTGGACCTGCAGAAGCAGAAGCACCTGCGCCTCGACCGGGTCCGCGCGCTCGTCCTCGACGAGGCCGACCGCATGCTCGACCTGGGCTTCCTGGACGACGTCGAGAAGATCCTGGCGATGCTGCCGGAAGACCGGCAGACCATGCTCTTCTCGGCCACCATGCCGGACCCGATCGTCGCGCTGTCCCGGCGCTTCCTGCGCCGCCCGGTGACCATCCACGCCGGGCACACCGCCGAGACCGGCCCGTCGCCGCAGACCAAGCAGCTCGCGTACCGCACGCACTCGCTGAACAAGGTCGAGATCGTGGCGCGCATCCTCCAGGCCGAGGGCCGCGGGCTGACCATGATCTTCACCCGTACCAAGCGGGCTGCCGACCGGGTCGCCGAGGATCTCGACTTCCGTGGCTTCGCCGTCGCCGCCGTGCACGGTGACCTCGGGCAGGGCGCGCGTGAGCGGGCGCTGCGGGCGTTCCGGGCCGGCAAGATCGACACCCTGGTCGCGACCGACGTCGCGGCCCGGGGCATCGACGTCACCGGCGTCACCCACGTGATCAACTACGACTGCCCCGAGGACCAGGACACCTACACCCACCGCATCGGCCGTACCGGCCGGGCCGGGGCCACCGGTGTCGCTGTGACGTTCGTCGACTGGGACGACATGCCCCGCTGGCGGATCGTCGACAAGACGCTCGGGCTGGACATGCCCGAGCCGCCGGAGACGTACCACACCTCCGCGCACCTCTACACCGACCTGGACATCCCGACGGGGATCAGCGGCACCCTGCCGACCGCCGAGCGCACCCGCGCCGGCCTGTCCGCCGAGGTCGAGGAGGACCTGGGCGGCGGTGGCCGGGCGCGCCGGGGCGCGCGGCGCGGCGACAGCCGGGGCCGCGAGCGCGGCGAGGGGCAGGGCCGTGACCGCGGTCGTGGCCGGCGTGACGAGGGCGGTTCGTCCGCCGGGTCGTCCGCACCGCAGGCCGACGCCGGGGACGACGAGACCTCGCGTACGCCGCGTCGGCGCCGTCGCCGCCGGGCCGGCGAGACGGTGGCCGGTGAGCCGACCGCGGTGATCGGCACCGAGGGCGCGGCCGAGACCGCCGCTGCCGCACCGCAGCCCGCGGAGGGCGAGGCGGCGAGCAAGCCGCGTCGCCGCCGTCGCCGCCGCGGCGGCAGCACCGGCGTGCCCGCCGAGGCGACGAACGCCGACTGACCGACACCCACGGAAACGGCCTCCCGGACCCCGGTCCCGGAGGCCGTCCCCGTCCCGCCCCCACACTGCGACGATCATGAAGTTGACGGTGCGGCACGCCGTGCGCGCCGCCGCCAACGTCATGGTCGGCGGAGCGTCGGCGGGCAGGGCGGAAGCACGAGAGGTAGGTAGGGATGGCTGAGGCCTTGGACTCGGCGCTGGCTGAGGTGCGGGCGCTGCTGCTCGCGCCGGGGCTGACCCGCGCGGTCGCCGCCGGGCGCCGTCGTGGGCAGCGTCCCTCGGTGGTACGCGCGGAACTGCGGCCGGTCACGCTGAAGGCCGGCCCCCGGTTGCAGATCGCCGTCTCCGACGGCTCACGACCGCACACCCGCAACGTGGCACCTGGCACGGAGGCCGGCGCGGCGGTCGACGAACTGCTCGCCGAGCCGTTCGGCAACTGGCACGTCGAGACCGCCGACGCCACGCTCCAGCTCCGGGTCACCAAGTCCGGCGAGGCGCAGGTGCACCGCGCGGCGGCCAGCCGTCCGGCCGTCGAGCCGGGCGGGCACGACCGGGCCAAGGAGTGGCTGCTCGACCCGGGTGATCCCCTGTTCCGCGAGATCGGCGGCTCGGCGGCCAAGCGCCGCCAGGTCGACGCGTTCCTGCGTGCGCTCGCGGCCACGCTGCCCGACGACCTCACCGGCCCGCTGCGGGTGGTGGACCTGGGCTGCGGCAACGCGTACCTGACCTTCGCCGCCTACCGCTATCTGGTCGGGCGCGGCCTGGACGTGACCCTGGTCGGGGTGGACGTCCGCGAGGACCAGCGCCGCCGCAACACCGAGCTGGCCGAGCGCCTGGGCTGGTCCGACCGGGTCGGTTTCGTGGCCGGCACCATCGCCGAGGCGCCGGTCGACCCGGCGCCCGATCTGGTGCTGGCGCTGCACGCCTGCGACACCGCCACCGACGAGGCGCTGGCCCGGGCGGTGCGCTGGGAGGCCCGCTGGGTGCTCGCCGCGCCCTGCTGCCACCACGACCTGGCCGCGCAGTTGCGGGCCGGGCCGGCGCCCGCGCCGTACGAGCTGCTGACCCGGCAGGGCATCCTGCGGGAACGGTTCGCCGACGTGCTCACCGACGCGGTACGCGCCGCGCTGCTGCGCCTGCACGGCTACCGCGCCGAGGTGGTGGAGTTCGTCGACTCCCAGCACACGCCGCGCAACCTGCTGATCCGGGCGCGGCGGACGGCCGGCGCCCCGACCGACGGGCAGCGGGCCGAATATCGCGAACTGGTCGACCAGTGGGGCGTCACGCCCCGGCTGGAGACGCTGCTGGCCGAGGCGCGCTGACCGGGGGCCTACCGTCCCAGGTCGCCCCGGTTGCGGTCACCCCGGTCGAGCACCGACACCCGCTCACCGGAGCCGCGGCTCGGGGCCTGCTCGGCGTCGTGGGAGACGCTCGGGAACGGCACCACCTTCCCGCGCTGCTCGCCGTTCCCGGCGGCGGCGAAGGCGTTCCACGAGATGTCGACGAGCAGTCGCTTCAGTTCGGCGTGCCGGACGGCGGCGTTGCGCTGCAACGCCATCCGAGCGCCGAGCACCACCGAGACCAGCGTGGTGCAGATCGCGCCGGTCGCGGCGATCAGGTGTACGCCCGTCGCGTCGCCGCCGCGTACCGCCAGCACCAGTAGCCAGAGCCAGAAGCCGAGCGCGAACACCGCGGCCTTGGCCACGAAGAAGAGACTCACCGCGCCAGGGCGATGCGGCACGGAACGGTCCGGCTCGGCCATGCTGCTCCTCCATTTCGGTTCCCAGGGTTCCCCATTTTCTTACCCGAAGCAGATTACCCGAACCACACTTCCGCATTGATCGGTCCTGCCAGCGGGCCCTCCGGGCCGATCAGTCGGTTACTTCTCCCGCCGGGCGTACTACGCTCGATGGGCGAGCCGGGCCACCGGAGGAAGGGGACAGATCCACCAGGGATGGGTTCCGCAGACGTTTCACCGCAGATGGCCTTCGCGCGCTTCGTACGCCGGGCCATCGATGCCGCACGCGAGGAACGCGGCTGGACGGTGACCGACCTCGCCACCCACACCGGCGTGGGCCGTTCCACTGTGTTCCGCTGGCTGGCCGGAGACTGGCAGGACTATCCCGAGCTCGCCAAGGTGCGCGGCTTCTGCGCCGCCCTCGACCTGCCCGTGGCGGCGGCGTTCCGCGCGCTCGGGCTGCCCGACGCCGGGCCGGTGCCCCGCCGCCGTGGTGCCGAGGACGGCCCGGTGGAGGCCGACGTGCGGGTGATCCTGGACCGGCTCGCCGACCCGAACGTGCCCGCCGAGGAGAAGCACCACATCCGCGATCTGCTCCGCTACCTGGCCCGCCGCCCGGTCCGCCGGGCCGGCTGACCGACCGGGGCAGCGGCCCTCGGCTCAGGCCACTGTCAGCGTGAACTCGGCGGTCCGCACCACACCGCCGACCTGAAAGTCCAGGAACATCCGGTAGCTCCCCGGCCCCGGCGCGGTCAGCCAGAACGTCACGTCGTCGCCGTCGCGCACCGGCTCCGGGTGTACGTGCAGGTAGCCGAGATCGCCCTCGCGCAACGCCACAAGGTGCCCGTACGCACCGAGGTACGGCTCCAGCGACGCCGCCGCGCCGTCGGCGCCGGTGACCCGGAACCGCAGCGGCACCGCCTTCCCCACCTCCGGCGTGCCGGTGTGGGCGACGGTGAACCCGTCGACGGTGGCCGACGTGGCGGCGGCGGGCAGCGGCCGGGGCTGGTACGCGCCGGCCGCGGTCAGGTCGGCGCCGAGCACCACGGCGACCTGGCGGCCGTCGTCGGCGACCGTGGTGAAGTCGGCGTACATCCGCCAGGGACCCGCCTCCGGCGACGTGATCGGCACCGACCAGGTGCCGTCGGCGGCCATCGTCGGGTGCAGGTGCCGGTAGCCGCTGAGGTCACGCCGGACCATGATCACGTGCATCGGCTTGTCGTGCACGACGGCGAACCGGGTGACCGCCCGGCGCTGGTCGTCGCGGATCTGGAAGCGCAGCTCACCGGCGCGGCCCGCGACCAGCTCGGTCGACGGCACGAGCGTGTAGCCGGCCGAGGTGATCGACAGCCCCGTCGCGCCGTCGCCGCCGCCCTGGGTGACTGTGGCGCCGTCGTGCGTGTGCGCGCCGGTCCCGGGCGCGTGGGCGTGCGCACCGCCGTCGCCGGTGGCGACTCCCCCGGCCGTCGCGCCCGCGGACCGCACCGCCTCGGCCGGCGCGTTCATCCGCCCGAGGCCGAAACCGAGCAGTACGGCGAGCACCAGGCCGCCCACCACCATGGCCAGCCGCAGCGTCTCCCGGTCCACCGCGTCGCCGGGCCCTGTCGCGGGAGCGCCGGAACCGGCCTCGGCGTCGTCGGGGACGACGCCGGTGCCGGACGTGACCGACAACGACTCAGGCACCGCCGCCGACCAGCTCGTAACCCGCCTCGTCCACCGCGGCACGCACGGACTCGACGGACAGCGGCGCCGCGCTGGTGACGGTGGCGGTGCCGCTCGTCAGATCGATCCGGACCTCGTCGACACCGGGCAGCGCGGACAGCTCCTCGGTCACCGCCTTGACGCAGTGTTCGCAGGTCATCCCGGTCACGGTGTACGTCTGGACGACGGGTCGCTGCTCGGTCATGACCCCACGGTACCGCCGCCCGGACGCGGGCCGGACGACGGTCCGCCGACGGTGGTGACGCTCGCATTCCGCCCGGTCCGGGAACTTTCCGCCGCGAGCCGCGAACCGGCCGCGAACCCGCCGCGCCGCGAACCCGCCGCGACGGGTCAGCCGGCGACCGCGAGCGCCAGCGGCAGCACGTCCGGGGCGCCGGACCGGCGCAGCAGCCGCGCCGCCGTCGCCATCGTCCAGCCCGAGTCGACCAGGTCGTCCACCAGCAGCACCGGACCGTCCAGCCCCGGCAGCGCGCCGGCCAGGTCGTCCGGCAGGTGGAAGGCGCCGTGCAGCGCGCGTACCCGCTGGGCGCTGTTGCCGCGCGGCCCGCCACCGCCAGGCCCGGCCGGGACGACGTGGCCGAGCAGCGGAAGCCGGCCCACGGCGGCGATCCGCTCGGCCAGCGAGCCGACCAGCAGCGGTCGCGTCCGGGAGCCGACCGCGACCACGCCGGCGGGCCGCCGGGGCCACGGGTCGTCGCCGTGCGCCCACGCCTTCAGCACCTCGACCACGGCGGCCACCACGTCGTCGGGCACCGGGCCGTCCGGCGCCTCCGGCCCGACCAGCCCGCGCAGCCGCCCGCCCCACCCCAGGTCGGACAGGCGCCCCACGGCCCGGCCGGCCAGCGCCTGCTCCGCCGGGGGGATGCGGCCCTTCAGGGGTACGCCGACCGCCTCCAACCCGGTCGGCCAGAGCTTCTTCGGCGGGATCGGCACGCCGGGGCGCCCGAGGAACGTCTGCGCGGCGGTCAGCGCCGCCTCGGTGACCTCGGCGTCGAACAGCGGACCGGCGCAGTTGTCGCACCGCCCGCAGTCCTGCGCCCCGGTGTCGTCCAGCCCTTCCCGCAGGTAGCGCATCCGGCAGCGGGACGTCGAGGCGTACTCCCGCATGGCCCGCTGCTCGGCGGCGCGCGCGTCGGCGACGCGCCGCAACCGGGCCTCGTCGTAGACCCACGGCTCGCCGGTGGCGAGCCAGCCGCCGCGTACCCGGCGGACCGCGCCGTCCACGTCGAGCACCTTGAGCATCAGCTCCAGCCGGGTCCGGCGCAGGTCGACCACCGGTTCCAGGGCCTGGGTGGAGATCGGCCGCTCGGTGTCCAGCGCGGCGAGCACGGCGCGGACCTGTTCCTCGGGCGGGAAGGCGAGCGAGGCGAAGTACCGCCAGATCGCCGCGTCCTCCACGCCGGGCAGCAGCAGCACCTCGGCGTGCTCGACGGCCCGGCCCGCGCGGCCGACCTGCTGGTAGTAGGCGATCGGCGAGGGCGGAGCGCCCAGGTGCACGACGAAGCCGAGGTCGGGCTTGTCGAAGCCCATGCCGAGCGCGCTGGTGGCGACCAGCGCCTTGATCTTGTTGTCCAGCAGGTCCTGTTCGGCGGCCCGCCGGTCGGCGTCCTCGGCCTGCCCGGTGTAGGACGCGACCGACCAGCCCCGGCCGCGCAGGAACTCGGCCGTCTCGGTGGCCGCCGCCACGGTGAGCGTGTAGACGATCCCCGAGCCGGGCAGCCGGTCCAGGTGGTCGGCCAGCCAGGCCAGGCGGTGGGCCGGGCTCGGCAGATCGAGTACGCCGAGGCGCAGCGACTCCCGGTCCAGCGTGCCCCGCAGCACCAGCGCGTCGCCCAGTTGCTCGGCCACGTCCTGCGTGACCCGGGCGTTGGCGGTGGCGGTGGTGGCGAGCACCGGCGTGCGCTCGGGCAGGTTGGCCAGGAACGTGCGCAGCCGCCGGTAGTCGGGGCGGAAGTCGTGCCCCCAGTCGGAGACGCAGTGCGCCTCGTCCACCACGAGCAGCCCGGTGGTGGCGGCCAGCTTCGGCAGGACGCCGTCGCGGAAGTCCGGGTTGTTCAGGCGTTCCGGGCTGATCAGCAGCACGTCGACCGCCCCGGCGTGGATCTCGGCGGTGATCTGGTCCCACTCGTCCAGGTTCGCCGAGTTGATGGTGCGTGCCCGGATGCCGGCCCGGGCGGCGGACTCGACCTGGTTGCGCATCAGCGCCAGCAGCGGCGAGACGATCACCGTCGGCCCGTGCTGATTCCCCTCCCGCAGCAGCGCGGTGGCCACGAAGTAGACGGCCGACTTGCCCCAGCCGGTGCGCTGCACGCAGAGCACCCGCCGCCGGTCGACCACGAGCGCCTCGATGGCCCGCCACTGGTCCTCGCGCAGCCGGGCGTGGTCACCCGCCAGCCGCCGCAGCACCGCCTCGGCGCGTTCCCGGACGGCCATCCGATCCTGGCTCATCCGGCATTTCTACCAGGGGCGGCCGGCGTCACCGGCGGACCGGGCTGCGGCGCGGGCGGCAGGAAGACAAGCAGTTCGCGCAGCACGTCGGTCGCCGCCGCCGGCAGCAGGCACCGCGAGGCCAGCTCCTCCATCGACGTGTACGGGCCACGCAGCCTCCGGTCGACCACCACGTGCTGTGCCTGCGACCGGGTCAGTCCCGGCAGCCCGACGATCACCTGGTCCGGCACCGAGTTGACGTCCACCAGTCCGCCGTCGTCGTACGCGCGGGGCAGGTCGGGGCGCCCGATGCGCAGGTCGTCGCGGGCCGACGGGTACTGGTAGAGCAGGTAACGGGCGTACTCCCGGCGCAGCCGGTTGCGGTCCGCGTACGGCCGCCCCCGCCAGAGGCCGCGCAACCAGGCGAGCAGCCGGCCGTTGAGCAGCACCACGTGCGGGACGCCCGCCGCCCAGGCGGCCAGCCAGATCGCCATCAAGGTGATCTCGGGTGCGGTGACCTCCTCGGACTCGCTGCTGCCCAGGACCGTCACGAACGTCACGGCCACGGTCAGGTAGCAGACGGCGGCGACGACGCTGCCCCAGCTGCGCCGCCAGAAGCCGTACAGCAGCACCACCAGCCAGGTGAGCATGCCGAACGAGAGCAGGGCGGTGAGCGCACCGCCCACCGTCACGACGACGCTCAGCCACCCCGGCACACCGGACGGACGCCCGGTCGGCGGCACGGCGCCGAACAGCGGTGCGACGGGGGGCGAGACCCAGGCCGGCAGGCCGGCAGGCGGCTCGCCGGCCGGTGACTGCGGGAGCGGACCGCCCGGCTGCGCGGAGACGGTGAACTGGACCGGCACGGTGAGCCGGGCCGAGACCGGCGCCGCAGCGGTGGGCGGAAACGAATTCTCGGCCGGATCAGTGGGCAGCGGCCGGCCCGGCGCCTCGGCGGGGCTCGTGAGCGACGGTGGAGCCGGTGCGCCGGTGGGGGTACCGGCGGCGACCGGAAGCGGCTCCGGACGGCCCGTCCACCTCCCGTCCGGCCCGGCCCGCTCCGGACGCGCCAGGAGGCCCGGATCGGCGCGGAGGATCCGCCGGTGCAGATCCTGCAGCGGTTCGCCCGGTTCGATGCCGTACTCGTCGCGGAGCAGCCCGGCGTAGTCGCGGTAGGCGGCCAGCGCCTCGGCCTGCCGACCGCTGCGGTGCAGCACCAGCATGAGCTGCTGGCGCAGTCGCTCCCGGACCGGGAACTCGGTGACCAACTCGACCAGGCGTCCGACCAGCTCGCCGTCCCGGCCGTCGGCCAGTTCCAGGTCGGTACGCGTCTCCAGCGCGACCGCCCGCATCTCCACCAGCCGGTGCCGGGCCGCGTCGAAGTACGGGCCGGCGAACCCGGTGAACGGCTCCCCCTGCCACAGGTCCAGCGCGGCGCTCACCTCGGCCAGCGCCTCCGCCGTACGGCCGCCCGCCTGCGCCGCCCGCGCACGCTGCACGCCCCGTTCGAAGCACACCACGTCCACCGCCTCGGGCGGCACGCGCAACAGGTAGCCCGCGTCGGTGAGGGTGAGCACCCGGCCCGGCGTACGCGGCGACCGGTCGGGTTCCAGCACCCGGCGCAGACCGGCCACGTACTTCTGCACCACGTTGAGGCCGTTCACCGGTGCCTCGTCCGGCCAGACCGCCTCGACGATCTGCCCGGTCGGGACGGGACGGCCGGCGGCGAGCAGCAGCACGGCCAGCACCGCCCGCTGCTTGGCCGGGCCCAGGTCGAGCGGACGGCCGGCGTACCAGGCCCGCTGCGGGCCGAGCAGTTCGAAGCGCAGCGCCTCTGACATGCGAGTTTCCGCCCCCGTACCGGCTGCCGTCGCCCACTGTGGCCGACGGCAGTCGGACGGCAGCATATCGGCAGCGGGGCCGCCGTGACGGCTGCCGATACTTACCCGGCAACAATCACCTGGGAAAGTGAGTCGAACACCATGACGCAGCGATTCGGATCCGTCGTGAAACTCCGGCGGATCGCGGCTCTCGCGACGGCCGTACTGGCCACCACCGTCCTGGCCGCCGGGTGCGGGACCGGCGACGCCACCGAGAGCGCCGGGCCGGCCCCGAGCCCGTCGGCCGACCCGAAGGCCACGCTGCTGGCCGCCGTGCCGGACGAGAACGACCCGGCCTTCCGGTTCACCACGATCGAGGGCGCGGACAAGTTCGACGGGGTGGTCGACCCGGCGGCGCGCGGCCTTGAGCTGTCCATGTCGGAGAAGAGCAAGGACCCGGAGTTCACCATGGGGATGACCTTCCGCGTGATCGAGGAGGACATCTGGATGCGGGTGAAGATCACCGGAATGGCCGGCCTGCAGGACATGATGAAGCTGCCGAAGCGCTGGATGCTCCTGGACCGCACCAAGCTCGACGACACCTCGGAGGTGCCGGTCTACCAGAACGCCGACCCGGCCAACATGGGCGGTGTCATCCGGACCGCGGAGACTGTCGAGGACCGGGGCGACGGGACGTACGCCGGGTTCGCCGACCTGACCGCGAGCGCGGACATCCGCGAGAGCTTCACCACCGTGGACGTGGACGCGCTCGGTGACGCGGCGAAGAAGGTGCCGTTCACGGCCGTGGTCGGGCCGGACGGGAACCTCACCTCGCTGACCCTTGAGGTGCCGGCCGCGGGCAAGAAGAAGGCGATGAAGCTGGTCGCCAAGTACTACGACTTCGGCAAGGCGCCGAAGATCAGCGCGCCGACGGGCGCGCAGGTGCAGAAGGCGCCGGCGTCGGCGTACGAGATGCTCAACGGCTGACCACGACGCACGCGCGGGGGCGGGGGCCACACGGGGGGCCGCCGCCCCTCGCGCGTGCCCCACCGCTCCCTCCCACTCCCTCCCCGCCTCCCCGCCTCCCGCCATCCCGCCATCCCCGTTGATCAAGGAGTTTGCGTCATCCTGGCCGTGGAATCAGGACACAAACTCCTTGATCAACGGAGCGGGAGAGGGGCGGAGGGGCGGGTGGGCCGGGAGAGGGTCAGCGGGGGCGGCGGAGGGCGGTCAGCAGGGGGGTTACGCGGGAGCGCAGGCTGGCCAGGCCGCCGGGGAAGAAGTAGACGGCCAGGATGAACACGGTGCCCAGGACGAACAGGGGCTGGCTCAGCGGGTGGCTGAGGAACGCGGGCAGGCTGTTCACCGCGTCGCTGCTGCCGAACGCGGTGAGCCGGTGGTCCAGGTACATGTAGAGGACACCGCCCAGCACCGGCCCCCACCGCGTGCCGGGGCCGCCGAGCACCACCATGACCAGCAGCGACAGCGTCAGCTCCGACGAGGTGATGTGCGGGCTGGCGCCGCCGACGATCAGCACGTAGACCACCCCGCCGGCCGACGCGAGACCACCGGCGAGCGTGAACGCGACGAGCTTGAACCGGTACGGGTCGAGCCCGAGCACCCCGATGCGCCGCTCGTCGTCGCGCAGCCCGGCCAGCACCCGCCCGGTCGGCGAGGCGCTGACCCGGTGCACCACGAGGACCACGATCGCCAGGTACGCCAGCGCCAGCCAGTATAGGTTCACCGTGTTGGTGACCCCCACCAGAGCAGCCGGCAGTCCGGAAACGTCCAGCGGCAGGCCCTCCTCGCCGCCGGTGAGGCCGCCGAAGTCGCGGGCCACCAGGATCGCCCCGACCTGCGCGAACGCCAGCGTCACCATGGCGAACGCGATGCCCACCGTCCGCAGGGCCACCGCACCGAGCAGCGCGGCCAGGGTGGTCCCGCCGATCACCGTGAGCACTGCCGCCTGCCACAGCGGCAGCCCGGCCTTGGTGACCAGGATGTCGGTGCCGTACACGCCGGCGGCGAAGTAGAGCGCGTGGCCGAAGGAGAGCATCCCGGTACGCCCGAACAGCAGGTCGTATCCGGCCGCCAGCCCGCCGAAGACAAGGCAGATGGCGAGCAGTTGCAGCGTGCCGGGCGAGTTCAGCGGCCCCTCGAAGATCCCGGGCAGGTGCAGCGTGGAGTACGGCAGGATCGCCGCCACCGCCAGCGCCACGAGCGGCAGGTACGGGCGCAGTCCGTGCCAGCGGGAACGCCCGGGGGTCAGTTCGTCGGGCACCTGCGCCCCAGGCGCGTCGACCACCGAGTTGGTCATGCGTGAGCCACCTTTCCGGCCAGGCCCTGCGGACGCAGCAGCAGCACCACGGCGAGCAGACCGACCACGCACAGGTCACCCAGGCCGGACGTGCCGTAGTAGTTGACGAACTGTTGCAGCAGCCCCACCGCGACCGCCGCGTACGCGGACCCGACCACCGAGCCCATCCCGCCGATCACCACCACGATGAAGGCGAAGATCAGCAGCGAGCCGCCCTGCCCCGGCGAGACGGTGCCGAAGTAGACGCCGCCGAGCGCGCCGGCCAGCGCGGCGGCGGCCCCGCCGATCGCGAAGACCAGCGTGAACGCCTTGCGCACGTCGATGCCGAGCGCGGTGACCATCTCCCGGTTCTCCACGCCGGCCCGGATGATCAGGCCGTACCGGGTCCAGCGCAGGAACGCCAGCAGCGCGCCGAGCACCACAGCGGCGGCGATGATCAGCAGCAGCCCGGCGTTCGGCACCTGCGCGCCGAGCACCGATGTCACGCCCCGGCTCCAGTCCGGACGCGGGAACGGTCGCGGGTCGGCGCCCCAGGTGGCCTGGAGCAGCGCCACCCCGGCGAGCGACAGGCCGACGGTGACGAGCACCTGCTCGATCGTGCGGGAGTAGAGCGGCCGGATCAGCACCAGCTCCACGAGCACCGCGACGAGCGAACCGGCCAGCACGCCGAAGACGACAGCGAGCACGAAACCGAACCCGTCCGGCCCGGCGCCGGGCAGGTTGCCCGCCGCCCACCACGTCGCGTACGCGCCGACGCCGAGGAACAGCCCGTGCGCGAAGTTGAGCACGTCGGCGAGGCCGAACACCAGGGACAGGCCGGAGGCCACGAGGAAGTAGAGCGCCGCCAGGCCCAACCCGGTCAGCGTCAGCAGGACCACTGTGTTCACGCGTGCACCTCCCCGGAGCCAGAACCCACACCGAGCAGCGACTTCGTCAGCGCGGTCTCCAACAGCAGTTCCTGGGCGTCGCCGGTCCACGCGACCTTCCCGGCGGAGAGCACCACCGCGTCGGTCGCCAGCCGCCGTACCACCGCCAGGTTCTGCTCGACCAGCAGCACCGGCACGGATTCCGCCACCCGTTCCAGCACCTCGGCCACCTCGGTCACCACCTTCGGCGCCAGCCCCTTCGTCGGCTCGTCGACGAGCAGCAGCCGGTTGTCGTTGAGCAGCACCCGGCCGATCGCGAGCATCTGCTGCTGCCCGCCGGAGAGCGAGCCGGCCCGTTGCCGTCCGCGCCGCTCCAGCTCCGGGAAGAGCGAGAAGACCTTGTCGTACGCGGGCGCGACGCCCCGCCGTTCGGCGAGCCGCAGGTTCTCCGCGACGGTGAGCGCGGCGAAGACGCAGCGGTCCTCCGGCACGTAGCCGAGGCCGTCGCGGACCAGCCGGTGGGTGGGGCGGGCGAGCAGGCTGCGCGCACCCATCCGCACGGTCCCGCGTACCTCGCCGCCGCGCGGCGTCAGCCCGACGATCGCGCGCAGCGTGGTGGTCTTGCCGACGCCGTTGCGCCCGAGCAGCACCGTGACGCCGGTCGGCGCGACCTCGAACGACACCCCCTGGAGGATGTGCAGCCCGGCGATCCGCACGGACAGGTCCGCCACGGACAGGACAGGTTCCGCCATTAGAGGGCCTCCCCCAGGTACGCCTCCTGCACGGTGGCGTTCGCCATCACCGTGTTCGGGGTGTCGCATGCCAGCAGCGCGCCGTGGTGCATCACGGCGATCCGGTCGGCCAGCTCCAGGATCACGTCCATGTGGTGTTCCACCATGAGCACCGCCCGGCCGCTGTCGCCGGTCAACGACTTGATCACGCTGACCAGCTCGGGCACGTCCTCGGCGCTCACCCCGGCCATCGGCTCGTCCAGCAGCATCACCCGTGGTTCACCGGCGAGCAGCAGCGCGATCTCCAGCTTGCGCTTCTCGCCGTGGGCCAGGGTGCCGGCGAGCGCCGTACCCCTGTGGTGCAGGCCGACCCGATCGAGCGCCGCGTCGGCGGCGGCGGCCACCTCCCGGTCGGCCGCCGCCCGCCGCCACAGCTTCATCGAGCCACCCCGGTGTGCCTGTACGGCGAGCCGGACGTTCTCCCGCACGCTGAGCGAGCCGAAGACCGAGGACGCCTGGAAGGTACGCCCCAGTCCGAGCCGGGCCCGCCGGTGCGGCGCGAGCGCGGTGATGTCCGCGCCGTCCAGCAGGACAGTGCCCTCGGTGGGCCGGCGCAGGCCGGTGATCAGGTTGAACAGGGAGGTCTTGCCGGCGCCGTTGGGCCCGATCACGCCGAGGAACTCCCCCGGCGCCAGATCGAGGTAGACGGAGTCGACGATGGCGACCTCACCGATCCGCCAGGTCAGACCGCGGGTGGCGAGCACG
This sequence comes from Micromonospora sp. NPDC048169, assembly GCF_040652815.1. Lineage (NCBI taxonomy): Bacteria > Bacillati > Actinomycetota > Actinomycetes > Micromonosporales > Micromonosporaceae > Micromonospora > Micromonospora sp. NPDC048169. The sequence goes on along the minus strand of NZ_JBEZMS010000006.1, from coordinate 115,544 downwards.
GGTCAGCCCTTCATCTGCGCGACCGGCGGCGCGCTCTCGTCACCGGTGAGCGACTTCTGCGCGGTCGCCGTGAAGGCGGTGCCGCTGCCGGAGAGCTTGGCCTGGTACATCGGCTGGAGCAGGGCGTGGTCCTCGGCGCGGATCTTCATGGTGCCCTTGACGCCCTCGAACTCCCAGCCCTCAAGCGCCTTGACCATCTTCTCCACGTCGTCGCCGCCCTCCTGCACGGCGCGGACGACCATCTGCGCGGCGGCGAACCCGTCCGGGTGGAACAGGTCGAGCGTGCCGCCCGGCACCTTCGCCTTCGCGGCCTTGGCGGCCTCGGTGTCGCTGGCCCCGTCGAAGTAGTGCGACAGGAACGAGATCTTGCTGCCGGCCGCGCCGAACGTCGGCCAGGAGGCGCGGATGTCCAGGCCGGTGACGACAGTGGTGGAGGCGAGGACGCCCTGCTGGTCGAGCGTCTGCCACATGGCGCCGGCGGTGGTGCCGGCCCAGGCGACGAAGAGCAGGTCCGGCTTGGCGGCCTTGATCTGGCTGGCGAACGGCGTGAACTCGGTGGCGCTGGCCGGTGCCCGGACGCTGCTCACGTTCGCGCCCGCACCGCCGATCACGGCCTTGACGGCGGCCTCGTTCGCGTCGCCGAACGCGCCGTCCTGCGCGAACACGACGACCTTCTTGCCGCCCGCGTCGCCGATGAACGACCGGGCGGTCACCACGTCCTGCCAGGACTGCCGGCCGGAACGGAACGTGTACTTGTTCGCGCCGGTCACCGCGTCGGTGGCGGCCGGGCCGGAGATGAACAGCACCTTGTTCTGCGCGGCGATCGGCGCGACCTGGAGCGCCACCCCGGACGAGGTGGACCCGGCGATGATCTTCGTACCCTTGCCGATCAGGTCCTTCGCGGCGGACACGGCCTTGGCCGGGTCGCCCGCGTCGTCGGCCTCGCTCACCTCGATGGTGCGGTCACCGACCTTGCCGGTGCCCTTGGTGGCGAAGTCGAGGCCGGCCTTGAAACCCTCGATGTACTGCTTGCCGTAGCTGGCGAGCGGCCCGGACTGGGAGTAGACCAGACCGACCTTGACCGGGGCGGCGTCGCCGCCGCCGGATGCGGTGTCCTGCGGGCTGCCACAGGCGGTGGCGGCCAGAGCGACCGCCACCGAGGTGGCAGCGGTAAGGAACACCCGTCGCGTGTGCCGGATCGTCATTGCGACTCCAGGTGAGGACAGGGGAATGTCAGTTGTCGGCTCACGCTAGAAGTGACGTCACCCACGGGCTATGTGGTCGGCGCACACAAGTCCCCGTGACGGGGTGGCCGCTCGTTACAACGCCGGACATCGCCACGTAACCGCGCCGACCCCGGATGGCCGTACCCACCACGCGCAGCTCGCCGGGAATGTCGGCCCACGCCATCGCGCGCCGGTCACCGCCCGCCGCAGTCCCCGTCGTGGTCGGCCGCCCGTGCGCACCGCCGGCCACCGTCGCGCGGCCGGTCGCACCAGACCCAGTGGCGTACGGACTGCTCGTCCTCCCGCGACACGGTCGTCCCGGCGCGCTCCACGTCGGCCAGGAACCCGAGCGCCCGGCAGATGGCACGCGCGAACCCCCGCGCGCCGTCGAGGTCGGCCGCGAGAACCGGCAGGTGTACGACGAACCGCTCCCGGCTCACCGCTGCGCGCCCGGAGTGAACCGGGACTGCCAGCTCTTGAGCGCCGCCTTGATACGCGTGTTCTCCTCGGCGTACCGGGACGCGTCGCGCCGGGCCAGCGCCAGGTCACCGGCCACCCGGTAGAGGAAGGCGTGCACCTCCGCCGGGTCGAGCCCGTGCCGCACGGTGCGGAACCTCCGCTCGCGGATCTGTCCGACGCTCAGCGGCCGGCACGACTCCGAGCGGTACCAGCCCTGGTTGGGCGGCCCGCCCTTGCCACGTCGCCGGGTTGGCTGGAACAGGTTGAGCACGTTACGCACGCCGATCCTCCTCACCGAGCCGTGGAGGCGGCCCGCCCGCAGACAGGGGACGCGGGCGGGCCGCCGACCCCGAGACCGCAGCCCGTTCGGCGGTACGACCCCGGAGCCCAATCCGGGTCCGACTCCCGAGGTTTGCCGAACCAACCGGAGCCGGACGCGCCTCAACCTACACCAGTATCTGGTTATGCGCGAGCCTCCACTCTCGACGTGCTGGGCAACTTGTTGCAGTTACTTGTGCAGGTAGGGCAGGATCGGATTTGCCGAACCAACCGGAGTCCCCACCATGCCCACAGCAGAAGCACCGTTCCGCCGTATCGCCAACGACATCGCCGCGAAGATCAAGAGTGGCGAGCTGAAGCCGGGCGACCGACTGCCCTCGACACGTGAGTTGGCCGAGACCTACGGCGTCCACATGAACACGGCCTACCGTGCGATGTCATTGCTGCACGATCGCGAGCTGATCACCGGCCAGCCCGGCCGAGGCACCTACGTAGCCGAACCGTCAAACCGCTAGAACTCGCCCTGGATCTTGAGTCGCGCCATACAGGGCAGGACACCATGGTGTTGTCAGATCATGGACTTCGCCCGGCCCGTTGCGCATCCGACCAAGGGCGTCACTGCTGCTCACCGGCACACTCGGCGGCTTGAGCACCCTCCGGCAACCCAACGACGGCCAGCGTGAGCCATTACTCAAAGCTATCTTCACATCACTGAAAGCAAGTGGCGTGGGGAGGGCTCTTGTCCGCGAACGAGGAATTCTTCCGCTCCAAGAAGGCAGCGGCCGCGCTCAAGCACGGCATCCTCAAGCGCTATCCAGTGGTGTTCGCGTCCAAAACGGGCCAGGGCAACCCGATCGTCTTCCTGGACGGCTACGCCGGCAGGGGCGAGTACGACGGCGGGGAGCCGGGTTCACCGCTGCTCCTGTCCCGGTGCGCCGAGTTCGTTCAGGGCTTCCGCGACGTGCTGGCGTTCTTCGTCGAGCAGGAACCGGACAGCTACGCGAACCTGGAGCAGGTCCTTCGCGACAAGGGTGGCCCAGTCCAGCGTGAACTGCGCCAGGGCAGCCTCGACCAGCACCTCCCCGAGTTGTTGGCTCGGGCCAAGGGCGCCTCGCTCTTCGCCTTTCTCGATCCCTTCGGCCCAGCCCTCGATTTCGACCTGATCCGCACCCGACTGCTCGGTCGACCCAATTGGCCACCTACCGAGGTGTTGCTGCACTTCAGCGTCTCCACCGTGGCCCGGATGGGGCGTGCCGTCCACGTCGCCGGCCAGCGGCCGGGCGGCCTGTCGGGGAGCGAACAGAAGACCGCCGCGCGACTGGATCGGTTCCTCGGCGGGCCCTGGTGGCGCGGCTATTTCGCCCAGGTGTCAGACGCGCAAGATGACGAGCGCGCCACGGACGTCGCACTGCGGGTCGCGGACAGGTACGCCCGGAACCTCACCGAGGGATCGGACTACCAAGCGGTGCGGATGCCCGTGCGGCCACGGCCCGGCCTCGCGCCGAAGTACGTCCTCACTCTGTTCACCAGGCACGGCGAAGGTGCCTGGCACTTTGCCGACACCCTGGGCAAGGCGGGTGTCGAATGGGAAGAGGCGTGGGTGAGGGAACAGCTACGCCGAGGCGATCACCTGGCTGACACGTTGTTCGGCGACGGTCCTGTCTTCGATGCCGAGCAGTACAAGGCCGAGAACGCCCAGCGCTGGTCGGGGACGATCGAGCGGAACCTCGTGAAGATGCTGGACCGGCATGTGTCTTGCAAGATCATGGATCACGTGCCTGAGGTCTACGGTGAGGTGCTCGGACAGGCCTGGGCCCCTCACGTGCGGCAAGCCGTCAAGGCGCTGCATCGGCAAGGCCAGATCAGCTGCCCTGGCACGGGCGACTTCTGGAAGGAGGTCGTCTGGCGCCCATGACGGGATCGCCTGACCTCTGCACACCTAGGCCGACGCGAGCGCGCGGGGCAGCGGCATCTCGTCCCAGGTCCGGCCGTCCAGCAGCCGACCTCCGACCTTCGGGGTGCGCCCGCCCCATTGCTTGAAGAAGAAGGCGGTGCCGGCAGAGCTGCACTGATCCCGTAGGTCACGGACCCAGGCCGGATCCATCGAGCGGCAGCCCTGCCCGGACTCTCCTCCTGCGATCAGCCAGTCGATGTTGTCGAGATCTAGGTTGGACAGTGGACCGAGCAACGGCTCCGCCGAGATAAAGCGCACCGAAGCTGGCACCTCTCGCAGGTGGTCGACCCGGTCTCGGTGCGTGCCGTCCTCGACGCTCACGCCCATCCAGACATTCGCCGGCCAATCGAGGTGGTGGGCGACCTTCGCCAATCGCGCAGCTCGCTTGGTGAGCACCTGAAAGGTGTGCCGTGGCGTCTCGCGCATCACGGCGAACACCTGTTGGACATAGTCGAGGGGAACTCGGGCATGAAAGAGGTCTGACATGGAATTGACGAAAACGGTGCGCGGGTCACGCCAGCGGCGAGGAATGTCCAGGGCATCGGCGTGCAGGGCGACACCGAACCCGGGCCCGGAGGTACGCGGGTCGCCGTCGGTCTGGTATTTCGTCGAGCCCATGGCCTTGAGGCGCTTCGCGAGCGTCAACGCGTAGCAGTTGTCGCAGCCGGCGGAGATGCGGTCACAACCGGTGGTGGGGTTCCAGGTTGCTTCCGTCCACTCGATGGCGCTCTTGTCGGCCATGCGCCCTCCTCCGATCGCGAAGTGCCATCTTGTCGAACATCCGTACGTATGGGAAGGGTGACGCAGCTTTCCGACCGATCTCTCGCCTTCATTGTTCCCAACGATTCCCTGATGGCCCGGGTGGCGGGGCACCGGGCGTGCTCGCCGAGCGGAGGAGCAATGAGGGTGCCCAGATATGTCCGGACACCCTCACCCCTACGAGCCGCGGATTAGCGCCTCCCCGGCATGGACGCGCTGGTCAGCGGCCGACTCGGGCGGCCACCGCCGTGTCGGGGTGATCGCTGAACACGCCGTCCAGGCCCAGGTCGAAGAACAGCTCGTACTCGGACGTGATGTCGCCACGCGTGTTCGGGTCGGCGCCGATGCGGAAGTCCACGGGCAGGAACTGGTTCTCGGCCCGGAACGTCCACGCGTGCACCACCAGTTTCTGCCGGTGCGCGTCACGGATCACCGGGGTCGGCGCGAGCAGCCGTCCGGCCGAGTCGCGGGGCACGATCAGGTTCTTGTTCAGGCCGACGCCGTCGGCGTACCGGGAGATCCAGGCCAGTCCGGCGGGCGTGGCCAGGTCGGCGTAGGTCCGCTTGTCGCCGCCCGCGACGAAGTCGTAGGGGGTGCCGCTCGCGTCCATGAGCTGCACCAGCCGTACGTCGATCATCTTGTCGAGCTTGCGCAGGTTGGCGGTCTCGAAGCTCTGCACGAACACCGGGTCGGCGCGGTGGGTGAGCCGGTTGCGGCGCAGCACGGCGACCAGCGGCTCCTCCAGCGGGCGGCCGATCGAGGCGAAGTAGGTGGGGTGCTTGGTCTCCGGGTAGACGCCGATGGTCCGGCCCCGCGCCTTCGACTCGGTTCGCGCCAGGTCGATGACCTCCTGGAACGTCGGGATCTCGAACTTGCCGTCGAACGCGGTGTTGGCGACCCGCACCTGCGGCAGGCGCTCCTTGGCCCGCAGCGTCTTCAGCTCGGCCAGCGTGAAGTCCTCGGTGAACCAGCCGGTGACTGTCACCCCGTCGATGGTCTTCGTCGCCTTGCGGCCGGCGAACTCGGGGCGGGCGGCCACGTCCGTCGTACCGGAGATCTCGTTCTCGTGCCGCGCGACCAGGACGCCGTCCTTCGTCGCGACCAGGTCCGGCTCGATGAAGTCGGCGCCCTGGCGGATGGCGAGCCGGTAGGCCTCGAGGGTGTGCTCCGGGCGGTAGCCGCTCGCGCCGCGGTGGCCGATCACGATCGGCCGCTGGGGCACGCGGGTCTGCTCGGCGGCGTGGTGGTCCGGGCCGGCCTGGGCGGCCACTGCCGGCACCACCACAGCGGCCGCGAGCAGCGCGCCGGCCATGCCGAGGGCGGAAAGGGTACGTCGCAACGCCGTCTCCTGTCGTTGATGGGTACGCACAGCAGACCGGGTGTGGTTGACCGCCAGTTGGTCGGTTCCTGACCTGCCGGTGAATCTCCGGACGGAAGATGACGGGGTGCGCCGCCTGCTCCGGAAGCCCGTACGGCTGGTGCCGTTGGGATTCCTGGCGGTGATCCTGGCCGGCACCGGCCTGCTCATGCTGCCCTGGGCCACGAGCGAGCAGCGGTACACGCCGTTCGTCACCGCGCTGTTCACGTCCACGTCGGCGGTGTCGGTGACCGGGCTGGCGGTGACCGACACGCCGAACTACTGGACCGGCTTCGGGCTCGTGATGATCACCGTGCTGACGCAGCTCGGCGGTCTGGGCATCCTGACCGGGGCGTCGCTGGTGATCCTCGCGGTGTCCCGCCAGCTCGGCCTGCGTAACCGGCTGCTCGTGCAGGCGGAGACCGCCGAGTTCGGTCTCGGCGACGTACGCCGGCTGCTGGTGCGCATCGCGGCCACCGTCTTCGCCACCGAGGCGGTGATGACGGCGGTGGTCGCCGCGCGCCTGTTCCTGGCGTACGACTACCGGCCGGGCCGGGCGCTCTGGTCGGCGGTGTTCCACTCGGTCCAGGCGTTCAACAACGGCGGGTTCGCGCTCTACTCCGACGGCCTGATCGCGTTCTCCCGCGACGGGTGGGTGGCGCTGCCCCTCAGCCTCGGCGCGATCATCGGCGGGCTCGGCTTCCCGGCGCTGTTCGAGGCGGTACGCGAGTGGCGGCAGCCGGCGCGCTGGGCGGTCGCCACGAAGCTGACCGTCTGGGGCAGCGTGGTGCTGATCGTCTTCGGCGTCGCCTACCTGCTGCTGGCCGAGTGGGCCAACCCGTTCACGATCGGCACCTACGACGTGCCGGGCAAGCTGCTGGCGTCGTTCGCCCAGATCGCGCTGAGCCGTACCGGCGGCTTCGACGTGATCCACGTCGGCCGGCTCACCGACGAGAGCTACCCCATGCTGATCGGACTGATGTTCATCGGCGGCGGCAGCGCCAGCACCGCCGGCGGCATCAAGGTCTCCACGTTCTTCCTGCTCGGCTTCGCCATCTGGGCCGAGCTGCGGGGTGAGCTGGACACCACTGTCGGGCACCGCCGGGTGGCCACGTCCAGCCAGCGGCAGGCGCTGACGGTGGCGCTGCTGAGCGTGGCGCTGGTGGCCGGCGGGACTGTCGGCCTGATCGCGATGACCTCGCAGGTGTCGTTCTCGGCCGCGCTGTTCGAGGTCACCTCCGCGTTCAGCACCACCGGCCTGACAGTCGGGGTGGCCGGGCAGCTCTCCCCGCCGGGCCAGTACGTGCTGACCGCGCTCATGTACGTCGGCCGGGTCGGGCCGCTCACCCTCGGCTCGGCCATCGCGTTGAACACCCGTCGACGGCTGTACCGCTATCCGGAGGAGCAACCCATTGTCGGCTAGGCATCCGGAGGAGACGGGCATCGCGGTGATCGGCCTGGGCCGGTTCGGCTCGCGCCTGGCGGGCTCCCTGTCACGCCTCGGTCACGAGGTGCTGGCGGTCGACCGTGACCCGGCCCGGGTCCAGCACTGGTCGTCCGACCTGGACCGGGTGGTGCAGGCGGACAGCACCGAGGAGGCGGTGCTGCGCCAGCTCGGGATGGCGGACTTCCGCCGGGTGGTGGTCGCGATCGGCGCGTCGCTGGAGGCGAGCGTGCTCACCGTGCTGGCCCTGGCGGAGCTGGGCATCGAGCAGATCTGGGCGCGCGCCGTCTCGGAGAAGCACGCGAAGATCCTGCACTCGGTCGGCGCGCACCATGTGGTCTTCCCCGAGGCGGAGACCGGGGAGCGGGTGGCCCACCTGATCGTCAGCCGGATGCTGGACTTCATCGAGTTCGACGACGACTTCGCCATCGCCAAGATCAAGGTGCCCGCGCCGCTGGTCGGGCGGTCCCTGCGCGACATCGCCCCGCAGGACCGGTACGGCGTGATGGTGGTGGGCGCGAAGCAGGCCGGGGAACCGTTCCGGTACGCCGGGCCGGACACGGTGCTGGCGGCGGACAGCGTCCTCATCGTGGAGGGCGGCATCACCCAGGTGCAGCGCTTCTCCGCGTTGACCTGACGGCCGCGCTGACCTGATGGCCGCGCCGACCTGACCGGAGCCGCCGGCCTGACCGTCAGCCCTTCTTCGGCCCCTTGCCCTTGCCGTTCCCACCCCCCTTCGGCCGGTCTACCTTGCTTTTCCCTTGCCGTTCTCCTTGCCCTTGGCCTTGCCGGGCCCTTCGGCCTTGGGCTTCGGTTTCGGCTTGGCCTTCGCCGGCCCGCTCTTGGCGGTGGCCTTGCTGGCCGGCTTGACCGGCGTCCGCACCGGCGGCGCGGTGGTCGGCGCCGAACCGGCGATGCCGGAGACCTGCACCCCGCAGGAGCTGTCCCCGACCCGGAACTCCACGGGCAGCGTGTTGCTCCCGGTGTAGCGGCCGGCCAGCGTCAGCTTCGTCGACGCACCGGGTGCCAGCGCCGGGTCCGCCGCCGGTGCGGCGATCGAGACGGTACGCCCCGCCTGACGTGCCGCGGGCTGGGCCGTGGTGACCGTCTGCTTGCCGGGGAACGTGAAGTCCATGGTCCAGTCGCGCAGTTCCCGGTCGCTGGTGTTTGTGAGCGTCAGCTCGGCGGCGAAGTCCTTGCCGGTGTCGCGGCGCAGCGAGTAGTCGACTGCGCAGGGGATCGGCTCGGGCATGCTCATCCGCGCCTCGGTCGGCTCCACCCCGCCGCTGGCCGGGCTGCGGGACGTCAGCCCCCACAGGGTGGCGGTCACCGCGATCAGGCCGACGGCGGCCACGCCCGCCTCCACCTTGCGCCGCCGTGCCACCGCCCGCCGCGTGCGGGTACGCACCACCGAGAACGGCAGCGCGTCGGTCTCCGCCGACCACGGCAGGATGGTGGTGCCGGCGTTCTCGGCGAGCGCCGGGTCCATCCGGCCGAACGCCGGTGACACCGGCACGATCGCCGCGATGCCGGCCGCCTCGGCGAGCGTACGGGCCACCTCGGCGGTGGCCGGGCGGTCCTCGGGGCGCTTGGCCAGGCACCGCTGCACCAGCGCGGCGACCGGCTCGGGCAGCCCCGGCACGGCGGGCATCGGGTCCGGGTCGCGGTACATGTGCGCGCGCAGCATCTCGGTGGTGGTGCTGGCCTGCCACGGCAGGCGGCCGGTCAGCATGCGGTACAGCAGCAGCCCGACCGCGTACACGTCGGTGGCCGGGGAGACGTGGCCGTTGTCCAGCCGCTCCGGAGCGAGGTAGGCGGGCGTGCCGAGCAGCGCGCCGTCCGGCCCCTTGTCGCTCTCCCCCACCAGCGCCGAGATGCCGAAGTCGACGACCTTCACCCCGGTCGGGGTCAGCATGACGTTGCCCGGGGTCACGTCCCGGTGCACCACGCCACGTGCGTGCGCGGCGGCGAGCGCCGAGGCGACCTCCGCGCCGATGGTCATGGCCTCCCGCCAGGGAAGCTGCCCGTCGCGACCGAGCCGGCCGCTGAGCGGACCGCCGTCGACAAGCTCCATGACCACGTACGGGACGGTCAGGCCGACCTGCACGGACTCGCCGTAGTCGTACACGTTGGTGATGTTGGGGTGGCACAGCCGCGCCGCGGCCTGCGCCTCCACCCGGATCCGGTGCCGGAACGCCTTGTCGCTGGCCAGCCGCGAGGCCAGCACCTTGACTGCTACCTGCCGGCCCAGCACCTCGTCGTAGCCGCGCCAGACGACCGACATGCCGCCCGCACCCAACTGCTCGACGAGCCGATATCGCTCGCCGAGCAGTTGCACGCCGTTCCTGACCGGTCCACCCATGGTCGGTCCTGTTGCCCGAAGTGGGCCCCGGTACACCTCAGCGGTCGGAATCGGTCAGGAAAGTCACCCGTTCAGGCGGTCGCGAGGAGCTGGTCCACCGGCGCGTAGTCGTCGGTGAGCACCATCGCGTCGCCCACCCACTCGGTCACCTGCGCCTCGTTCATCAGCTCGGCCCGCTCCGGCAGCAGCTTCAGCCCGGGCGGGATCGCGTCCAGCGGCAGCGGCGCGTCCGAGGCGACGATCACGAAGTTGGCGCCCTGCTCCCCGTCGATCGCGCCCGGTGGCGCGATCAGCGCGACGTGCGCGAACTCGGCCTTCACGGTGGCCAGCTCGGCCCGGATGAACCGGCCCGGCGGGTAGTCGATGACGTTCTGCACGTAGATCCCGTCCGGGCGCAGCACCCGCCGGATGTCGGCGGCCATCTCCCGGGTGGCCAGGTGCCACGGCACCACCAGGTGCCCGAACGCGTCGCCGACGATGAAGTCGCGGCTGTCGGTCGGCTCGCCGCGCAGCAGCACCCGCGCGTCACCCACCTCGGCGCGCATCAGCGGGCCGGTGCGCAGCCCCAGCTCCCGCCGGTCCAGCTCGACCAGCCCGCCGTCCAGCTCGAACACCAGGTTGTCGGTGCCGGGCCGGGTCGCGGCCAGGTAGTTCGGCACGGTGAAGCCGCCGCCGCCGAGGTGCAGCGCGTCCACCGGCTGCCTCGCCGGCCGCGCCACGTCCGCGACCAGGCCGATCCACTGCGTGTACGCGTACTTCAGGTGGGTGGGTTCACCCAGGTCGACGTACGAGTGCTCGGCCGAGTTGAGGTAGAGCGTGCGCCCCTGCGGCCACGACGGGTCCACCTCGACCCGGGCGCAGTGGTACGCGGTCTCCACGTCACACGGGTTCGGTGCCGCGGCGGTCAGCCCGGCTGCGGCGAGGCCGAGCAACGCCAGCGCGGCCTTGACCCGGCTCGGTGTGGACGGCCCGCCTGCGCCCGCCTGCCGTCGCAGCCAGACGCCGAGCGCCAGCCCGGTCACCCCGAGCGCGGCAGCGAGCCCGAGCACGATGACGGAGCTGGACAGCGCGGCCACCAGCACGAAGCCGGTGCCGAGCGTGGCGGTGATGCCGCCGAGCGTGCCGATGCTGGACAGCTTGCCCACCACCTGGCCGGTGCGGCGCAGGTCGGCGAGCTGAAGCTTCACCACGAGCGGGGTGATACCGGCCAGCAGCGCCGCCGGCAGCACCACCGTCAGCGCGGTCAGCAGGAGCACCGCGCTCGCCGCGCCGCCGCGCAACACCTCACCGGCGTACCTGACGATCGGCAGCGTGACAGCGGTGGCGATGCCGGCGAGCACCAGCGCCGGGGCGAGCAGCGTGCGCGGGTCACGCCGGTCGGCGAGCCATCCGCCGAACCACGCTCCGTACGCGATCGCGGCGAGCGCCATGCCGATCACCGAGCTGGTCACCTGGAGGGTCACCCCGACGTACGGGCCGACCAGGCGCAACGAGACGGTCTCCAGCACCAGCACCGCACCGCTGGAGAAGAAGACGAGGAACGCGGCGAGCCCGTTGGGCAGGGCCCGGGGCGGAACCGGGGCGTCGGCCGCCGGTTCCGCCATGACGTCGGACGATGTGCTGCTCACCGTGGCGATGGTACGCAGCGGTCCTGGCGGGCCGGGTCAGTACATCGAGATGTGAACATGGTTTGTGTGGTCCGCGGCCGGGCTGCCGCCGCCGCTGTACGCCCGCCAGCCGGTGTTCGGCATCCAGATCTGCCGGTACCAGATGACGTACATGATGCCGAGCCGGTTGGCGTTGTTCTTCGCCCAGGCGGCGAGGCTGTCGCCGTACGCCTTGTCGCCGCCGGTGGCGGTCTTGTCCTCGAACCCGCCGCTGGCGGCGGAGAAGTCGCAGGCCCGGCCCTTGGGGTGCTCGCCGCCGCCGCCGCTGCGGTGGCAGGAGGCGTAGCGCTTGTAACCGGCGGCCTTGGCCTGCTGGAGCATGTGCAGCGTGCGCGGGGTGATGCAGCCGGACGCGGGCGTCGGGTCGTCCACCGAGCAGGACTCCGACGGCCACGAGCCGTCCGAGCTGCGCGGCGCGGGCTTCGCCGAGGAGGAGGTGCCGTTGAACCCGGACCCGCTGCCGGAGCTGACCTTCGCCAGCGCCACCTCGGCGTCCTTCTTCTTGCGGGCCTGCACCGCGACCTGCTTGGCCTGCTCCCGCACCTCGGCGTCGATGGCGAGCTTCGCCTCGGCCGCCTGCGCCTTCGCGTCGGCCAGCTCCCGCAGCCGCTTGCTGTCCCGCTGGGCCATCACGTCCAGCTCGGCCGCGCGCTTGAGGAAGTCGTTCGGGTCGGCGCTGGCGAGCAGCATCGACGTCGCGGTCAGCCGGCCCATCCGGTACGACTGCGCGGCCACCTCACCGGCCTGCTCGCTGAGCCCGACGAGACGCGTCTCGACGTCGGCGAGCTGGGCGGCGAGCGCCTTCTGCCGGCGCTTGGAGTTCTCCAGCTTGTTCTGGGCCTCGATGTGACCCTTCGCCGCCGCCTCCAGCGCCGCCCGCAGCTGCTTGCTGCCGCCCTCGTTCGGGGCGTTCGGGCTGGGTACGGCGGCGGCCGGTCCGGCGGCCACGCCGGAGCCGAGAAGCACGGCCACCGCGGCGAACACGGCGAGCAGCGACCGCCGGACGCGCCGGCCGGTAGGGCTGGTCCTGGGCACGTGATGGTCCTTCCGTCGACCGCCGGCCCCCGCACACCGAGCGGCGTCTCCGCCGGCGCCGGATGGCGGCCTGCTGGCGGAGACCGCCGGTCACGATACCGGACCACGCGCGAGACGCCAGGCCGGCGACGGCGTACGGCGCCAGACGTCGACGCAGCGTGCCGGGCTCGTCGCGCAGCGCCGCTCAACCGCCCAGCAGGGCGGTGCTCACCTCGTCCCAGATCTCCGGGCTGGCCGCGACCAGCAGTCCCCGGCCCTCGTCGGCCGGGTGGTAGTCGGTGCCGTCGAACCGGCGGGCCACCCCACCGGCCTCGCGCACCAGCAGGGCACCGGGCGTGTGGTCCCACGGCAGGGTGCGCCAGAACAGCACGAACTGCTGCGCGCCGGTGAGGATGTCCAGGTATTCGCGGCCGGCGCAGTGCTGGCCGGGCAGCAGCTCGCCGATGCGGCGCCCGCCCTCCTCCACCCGGCGGCGGAAGTCCGCCGGCAGGAACCTCGTCGTCGCGGTGCCGCGCAGCGCGCCCACCTGCGGCTCGGTCTCCGGCGACCGCAGCGCCGCGCCGTCCAGCTCGGTGCCGGCACCGAGCCGGGCCGCCGCCATCGTGCCGTCGAGCGGGTCGTACACCCAGGAGGCCACCGGTGCGCCGTCGGTGAGCAGCGCCGCCATCAACGCGAACGGGCGGCGGCCGGCGGCGAAGTTGGAGGTGCCGTCGACCGGGTCGACGAGCCACACGTCGCCGCTGCCGCGCACGTGCCGCAGCAGATCCGGGTCCTCGGCGACGGCCTCCTCGCCGACCACCACCGACCCGGGACGCAGCCGCCGCAGGCCCTCCGAGATCAGCACCTCGGCCTCGCGGTCGGCGACGGTGACCACCTCGCCGGGCGCCTTCTCGGAGATGTCTGACGCGTCGAGCCGGCGGAACAGGGGCACGACGACCTTGGCCGCCGCCTCCTTGAGCAGCGCGCCGACGTCGTCCAGCAGCGGGTCAGCCACGCGGCGGCAGCTTGACCACGCTGACGAAGAACTCGTCGATCTGGCGGACCACCGAGATGAAGCGCTCGAAGTCCACCGGCTTGGTCACGTAGGCGTTGGCGTGCAGCTGGTAGCTGCGCAGGATGTCCTCGTCGGCCTGCGAGGTGGTGAGCACCACCACCGGGATGCGGCAGAGCTGCGCGTCCTTCTTGATCTCCTTGAGCACCTCCCGGCCGTCGCGCCGGGGCAGGTTAAGGTCGAGCAGGATCAGGTCGGGCGTCACCGCGTCCGCGTACTGACCCTCGCGGCGCAGGTAGGCAAGCGCCTCCGCGCCGTCGGAGACGACGGTGAGGCGGTTGCGGAGCTTGTGCTCCTCGAACGCCTCCTGGGTCATCAGCACGTCACCGGGGTCGTCCTCGACGAGCAGGACCTCGATCGGGCTCTTGCCGTCCGCGGGCGCGGTCATCCCACCGTCTCCTTCATGCCACCGTTTGTACCGTGTCGGTCCGCCTCCGCGGGCGACTCTTCGCGTGCCTCGCCGTCCGGCTGCCGCCCGGCGCCCGCCGGGTCGGTCTCGGTGCCCTCGGCGGCCGGCGCCTCGGCCGGCTCCGCACCGTCCGCCGCGTCCCCGTCCGCGGCGTCCCCGTCCGCTGCCGCCTCCGCCGCCTTGGCGGCCTCGATGTCGGCCTCCAGCGCGGGCAGCGTGAACCGGATGGTCGTGCCCTCCCCGGCGTCGGTGTCCACCCAGACCCGGCCGCCGTGATACTCCACGATCTTCTTCACGATGGCCAACCCGATGCCGGTGCCCGGGTACGCGTCCTTCGAGTGCAGCCGCTGGAAGATCACGAAGATCTTGTCGGCGAACTCCGGCTCGATCCCGATGCCGTTGTCCCGGCAGCTGATCTCCCACTCGTCGTCCACCAGCCGCGCCGACACGTGCACCTTCGGCGGCACGTCGGGCCGGCGGAACTTCACCGAGTTGCTGACCAGGTTGACCAGCAGGTTTGTCAGCAGCGGCTCCTCGCCGCGAATGGTCGGCATCTCGCCCCAGGTCAGATCCGCGTCGGCGTACTGCAACGCCGCCTCGGTCTGCCCCGCCACGTCGCCCATCACCTTGTTCAGGTCGACCTCGGTGAAACCGGTGGTCAACCGGCCGATCCGGGAGAACGCCAGCAGGTCGTTGATCAGCCGCTGCATCCGCTGCGCGCCGTCCACCGCGAACGCGATGTACTGGTCGGCCCGCTCGTCGAGCTGCCCCGCGTAGCGCCGCTGGAGAAGCTGGCAGAAGCTCGCCACCTTGCGCAGCGGCTCCTGGAGGTCGTGCGAGGCGACGTACGCGAACTGCTCCAGGTCACGGTTGGAGCGGGTCAGCTCCTCGGCCTGCTTCTGCAACTGGCTGTTGACCCACTCGATGCGCTCCCGCGCCTCGCGTACCTCGTCCAGCTCGCGGGCGATCTTCATGCGCATCTGGTCGATGTCCTCGGCCAGCCGGCGGAACTCCGGCGGGCCGGAGCCCTCGATGTGGTGCCGGTAGTCGCCGTCGGCCACCTCGCGTACCTGGCTGACCAGGGCGGCCAGGGGGCGGATCAGGATCCGGTCCAGCGAGAGCAGCATGACCACGCCGGCCGTGGTCACCACCAGCGCGGCGACGATCAGCAGCACGACCAGCGCGTTGCTCGTCGAGTTGACGCGGTCGGCGGTCTCCTCCCGGACGGTGAGGATCTCGTCCTGGAGCGTGTTCACCGCCGACCGGATGCCGTCGAACTGCTGACGGGTCTCGTCGGTGATCAGCGCCTGGCCGGCCTCCGGGCCGTCCCGCTCGACAGTGGTGATCACCGGCTCGGCCACCTGGGCCCGCCACTGCGCGGTCTCCCGCTCCACCACGTCCAGCGACCGGCGCACGTCCGGATAGTCGGCGGAGAGGTCGCGGATCGACGCGGCCAGGCTCTGCTCCCGCTGCACGCCCTGCTGGTAGGGCTCCAGATCGGTGCGGTCACCGTTCACCGCGTACCCGCGCACCGAGGTCTCCTGGTCGAGCAGCACGCTCATCAGCTCCTGCGCCTGGACGCGCAGCGGGCCGGTCTTGAGCAGCACCGCGTCGATGTTCTCGCGGTTCTTCGCGGCGACCGCCGCCTCGGCGGCGGCCAGCCCGAGCAGCAGCACCACCACCACGCCGAGGAGCGCGACCACCCGCCGCCGCAGGGTCCACCCCTGCTGGTACGCCTTCACAGGTTCCTCCCCGTTGCCCTTCGCGCTCGCGCTCACCGTCCGCTGCCCCGCGTGACCAGCAGCATCGCCACGTCGTCGGCGAGCGGGCCGCCGTTTATCTGCTCGGCCCGCCCGACCAGCCAGGCGGGCAGCTCGGCCAGCGGCACCGCCCGGTTCGCCGGGTCGGCGAGCAGCCCGGTCAGGCCCGGCACGTCGAGGCGTTCGTCCCCGCCGTCCACCCGGCCCTCGATCAGGCCGTCCGTGTACATCAGCAGGGACCAGTCGTCGGTGTCGAACTCCAGGTCGAAGGCGATCGGGCGGCGTGGGCGTACGCCCAGCAGCAGCCCGCCCTTGGCCGGCACCGGCGCGACCTTACCGCCGCTGAGCAGCAGCGGCGGCGGGTGACCGGCGAGGCGTACGGTGGCCCGCGCCGACGCCAGGTCGAGCCGGGTGGTGGCCACCGTCGCGAAGATCTCCTGGAGTCGGCGCTCACTCATCAGCACCTGCTCCAGCGCGGGCAGCACCTCGTCGTCCGGCACCCCGGCCAGCACCAGCGCCCGCCAGGCCACGCGCAGTTCGACGCCGAGCGCGGCCTCGTCCACGCCGTGCCCGCACACGTCGCCGACGATGAGGTCGATGCGGTCCGGCTGGGTCTGCACCACGTCGTAGAAGTCGCCGCCGATCAGCGCGGCGTGCCGGCCGGGCCGGTAGAACGTGTGCACCGACACCTCGTCGGTGGTCATCAGCGGCTGTGGCAGCAGGCCGCGCTCCAGGCGGGCGGACTCGGCCTGGCGCAGCTCCACCTCGCGCAGCCGGCGGGCGTTCTCGTCGGCCCGCTTGCGCTCCACCGCGTACCGCAGGGCCCGGGTCAGCAGGACACCGTCGACCTGGCCCTTGACCAGGTAGTCCTGCGCCCCCTCGGCGACCGCGACGATGCCCAGGTGCTCGTCGGACCGACCGGTCAGCACGCAGACCGCGGCGCCGCTCGCCATCTCCAGCACCCGGCGCAGCCCGTCCAGGCCCTGCGCGTCCGGCAGACCCAGGTCGAGCAGGACGCAGTCCACGCCCATCACCCGTTGCCGGGCCTCGCTGAGACTCGTGGCGACCAGCAGGTCGATCATCGAGTTGGTCTCGGCGAGCAGCTCGCCGACCAGGAAGGCGTCGCCCTCGTCGTCCTCGACCAGCAGCACCCGCAGCCGCTCGCCCGGCGGTACGCCGCCGTGCAGCCCCGCCCCGGCCGACGGCACGTAGGCGGCACCCGACGCACCGGCCCCCCGGACCGGTCGGGTCACCGCCGCGAGTCGCGGGAGTTCGCTGGTGATGTCGGGCTCCTTCCGAATGCCCTGCTGATCCTGACTCAGACAACAGTCGCACACAACGCGACCGGCACCGGCGCGGCGGAGCGTGTGACCGGTCCACCTCCACAGCGGCACGGTCGACCCACGATGTTACGCGGCAACAGTTGTCGCACCGGCAGCGCACCGACCGAGGACTGCCGCCGCAGCCCTCGGGGGTGCAGGATGATCCCCACCCCGTAGATCCACCCCGAGGAGTCCCCGTGGGCGCACCCCCCACCCGCCCCGCCGACCGCGCGTTCACCAGGCCCCGCCGCCGGCCGATCGCCGCCGTGGCCGCCCTTGCCGCGCTGCTCGCCGTCGGGGCGGGCGTCCTGGTCGGTCTCGCCACCCCGGCGCCGCGTCCGGCGGACGCGCCCGCGGGCGAGTTCAGCGCCGCCCGGGCGTACCGGAACGTCCAGGTGATCGCGGCCGAGCCGCACGTGGCGGGCAGCGCCGCCAACGACCGGGTACGCGAACACCTGGTGGCGACGCTGCGCGGGCTGGGTCTGGAGACCGAGGTACAGGACGCGGTCGCGCCCGAGGCCGGGCAGTTGTCCGGCGCGGCGGGCGGGGCGACGCTGGCCCGGGTCCGCAACGTGGTGGCCCGGCTGCCCGGCACCGACCCGACCGGGAAGGTCTTCCTGGTCTCGCACTACGACTCGGTGCAGACCGGGCCGGGCGGCAACGACGACGCGGCCGGCACCGCAGCGATCCTGGAGGTGGCACGGGCGCTGACCACCGGGCCGCGACCCCGCAACGACATCGTCTTCGTGCTCACCGACGCGGAGGAGGCGTGCCTGTGTGGGGCCGCCGGGTTCGCCGGCGACCACCCGCTCGCCCGCGACGGCGGGGTGGTGCTCAACCTGGAGGCGCGCGGCTCCACCGGCCCGGTGATCATGTTCGAGACGTCCCGGGACAACGCGAAACTGGTCGAGATCTTCGGCAAGGCCGCGCCGCACCCGGTGGGCACCTCGTTCGCGGTGGAGATCTACCGGGCGCTGCCGAACGACACCGACTTCACCGCGTTCCTGGACCGGAAGTTCGTCGGGCTCAACTCCGCCTACATCGACGGCGGGGCGATCTACCACACCCCGCTCGACGTGCCGACCCGGGTGGACCGGGGCAGCCTCCAGATGCACGGCGACAACGCGCTCGGCCTGGCCCGCGAGTTCGGCCGTACCGACCTGGGCGACCTGCGCGCCGGGCACGACGCCACCTACTTCCCGGTGTTCGGCGCGCTGGTCCGCTACCCCGGCTGGCTGACCCTTCCGCTCGCGGTGGTCGCGCTGCTCGCGGTCGGCGCGCTCGGCTGGCTGCTGCGCCGCCGGGGCCGGGCCACCGCCGGCACGCTCGCCGCCGGCTTCGGCCTGGCCCTGGTGCCGGTCGTCGTGGCGCCGCTCGGCGCGTGGCTGCTCTGGGCCGCGATCACCACGATCCGGCCCGGGTACGCCGAGCTGCTCGACCCGTACCGCCCGGTCTGGTACCGGCTCGCGGTCGTGGCGCTCGCCGCCGCTGTGCTGTTCTGCTGGTACGCGCTGCTGCGCCGCCGCGTCGGCCCGGCCGCGCTGGCGTTCGGCGGGCTGGCGTGGCTCGGTGTGTTCGGGGTACTGCTCGCCGTGGCGGTGCCCGGTGGGGCGTACCTGACGACAGTGCCGGCGCTGGCCGGCGCGCTCGCCGGTCTCGTGGCGCTCGTCACCCGGCGTGACGGTCCGTGGCCGGTGGTGGCGGTGACGCTCGCCGCCTCGGTGGCGGTGGTGGTCCTGCTGCCGCCGGTGGTGCTGCTGTTCCCGGCGCTCGGCATGGGCATGGGCGCGGTAGCCGCGCTCGTCGCGGTGCTGCTCGGCCTCGCCGTACTCCCGGTGGTGGACCTGCTGCACCCCCGGGCCGGCGGCCAGCGCGGCCTGCTCGCGCTGCGCGCGCGCCGGCTCGGCGCGCTGCCCGCCGCGGCCGCCGCGCTGGCGGCGGTGGTGCTCGCCGGGGTCGGCCTGGCGGTGGACCGCTTCGACGCCGCGCATCCCGTGCCGACCCACCTGATGTACGCGCTGGACGCGGGCACCGGGAAGGCGGCGTGGCTCAGCCGGGAGGAGAAGCCACAGCCCTGGACCGACGGCTACGTCGACCGGAGCATCTCGGTCGCCGACGACTTCCCCGGGCTGGGCAACGGCGAGATGCGCGCCGGACCGGCCGACGCCGCGCCCCTGCCCGCACCGAAGCTCGAACTGCTCTCCGACAGCGGCTCGGGCGACCAGCGGGTGCTGCGCGTGCGGGTGACGCCGCAACGGCAGGTACGCCTGCTCACGCTGCACGTCGACACCACCACCGCCACCGTGCGGTCCGCCTCGGTGGCCGGGCGGGACGCGCCGGTCGAGCCGGGCGGCGGGAAGTGGGGCTTCGGAATCGTGTTCCACGCCCCGCCGCCGGAGGGTGTCGAGGTGACGCTGACGTTGACCCCGGCGGCCGGGCCGGTGAACGTGCGGGCCATGGACGCCAGTGACGGGCTGTCCGGGGTGCCCGGCTTCCGGCCTCGGCCGGAGGGTGTGGGCGTGGTCGGCTCGCACAGTTCGGAGATGCTGGCGGTGGCGCGCACGTACCCGCTCTGACCGCCGATTGATCGACTCCACCTCGCCGGAGTGGCGGTATCCCGCGTGCGGATACCGCCACTCGCGATCCCTGCCGGGCGTGCGGTTCCAGACCGTGGTGGCGATTCCGGCGTCCAGGAAGGCGCCGGCAAGCGCGCGACCCATCGGGCCCAGGCCGAGCACCGTGACAGACGCGCAGTCGAGCCCGTGGCTACGTTCGTTGATCGACGGCGGGCCACGTCCGCGAGACTCGGGGCATGGAGTTCTTCTGCTACCACCGCGATCGGCTCGGCTCGGCAGCTCTGCGTCAGGAACTGGTCGAGGAACACTGGTCCTACATGGACCGGTACGCGGGGCAGATGATCGCGCGCGGACCGACCCTCGCCGATGACGGCTCGCCCACCGGCAGCGTGCACATCGTGAGCCTGCCCGACCCCGCCGCCGCCCGGGCGTTCGCCTTCGACGAGCCCAACTACCAGGCCGGCGCGTACCGGGACGTGATGCTGCGTCGGTGGCGCAACATGCTGGGCCGCAGCATGTGGGACTTCCCCGGCGGCCGGACCGGTGGGAACCGCTACCTGGTGCTCGGCCTCGGCCCGGAGCAGAGCGGCGGCCCGGTGCTTCCGCAGCAACAGGACGAGCTGATCGCGTACGGGCCGCTGCTGTCCGACGACGGCGTGACATGGCTCGGTACGGCGGTGCTGGTGCGGGCGGCCGGGCCGGACGAGGCGCGCGCCGTGCTGGCCGACCGGTACGCCCAGGTGGAGTCGCACAACTGGATGTTCGGCGGACGCCCGGACCAGGGCGTCGCATCTCGGCGCAGCGAACGGGGGTGAACCCCGGTTGTAGGGTCGCGGAAGTGATCGACGCGATCTCGGCCGCCGTGGTGCGGCACCGACGTCCCCTCCTACTCGCGGGCCTGCTGGTGGCGGCCGGGAACGCCGCCGCCATGGGCTACGCCCCGGACGTGGCGCGGGCGTCGACCCTCCCGCTTCTCCTCCTCGCGCTGACCCTCCTGATCCTGGCAGTCATCCGCATGGGGACACGGCCCGCCGCTCTGGTGGTGTTGCCGCGAAACGCGGCCTTCGCCTCACCGGTCCCGGCGTGGCGGGTCCTCCTCGCCCTGGGGCTCCTCGGTCAGTCCTCCGCAACCGCCGGCTCATACCTGCGTTCCGTGGACGCGGGCACCGCGACCACGTCCGAGGTCGTCATCGGCCTGCTCTGGCTCGCGCTGATCGCGCTGCTGGTAGCCACGGCGTGGCGCGGGCACAGCGTGCGGCTCAGCCCGGACGGCGTACGCACGATGGGACTCCTCGGGTCGAGGATGATCCCGTGGGAGGCAGGGCCGCGCGTCGAGGGTCCGAGCAACGACACGCAATCCACCCTGCGGCTGCCGTTGACGATCGCGAACCCGGCGCTGGTACGGCGTCGTGGCCTGGTGGGCCGCCCCGCGATACCCGTCGACGGCGTCCAGCCCGGCTTCCTCGCATCCGTGATCGACCACTACGTCGCCCACCCGGACCATCGGGCCACCATCGGCACGCCTGACGAATACCGTCGGCTGGTCACCGACCTGCGGGGTACGGCCGGCTGAGCCGGCTGCCGGCATCACTCCGTCACCGCCACGCCGACCGCCGAACCAGTGCCAGGCCTCGGTGATCGCCACGAGATCGCGGCCGACGACCGGCCACAGCAGCTCGACTGCTTCGACGAGTTCGCCCACGTCACGGCACGCTACTGGCGTGCCCCACTACTTCCAGCGGAAGTGCACGAACAGCCGGCCGAAGTTCTTCGAGTCCTTCTCGACCCGGTGGTAGAGCTGCTTCACGTCCTTCTGGTCGAGGAAGCGCAGCACCTTCTTCTTCAGCGCGCCCGACCCCTTGCCCGGGATGATCTCCACGAGCGTGGCCTTCTTCGCGACCGCCTCGTCCATGATCCCGCGCAGCGCACGATCGATGTCGTGGCCCTTGTTGTAGATGTCGTGGAGGTCGAGCTTGAGCTTCACGGTCCCATCCTAGGTACGCGGAAGGGCAGCCCGGGCGGGCTGCCCTTCCGCGTCATCGGTCAACGACCGACCTTGCCCTCCACCCGCCGCAGCGCGGTGGCGTAGTCGGTGTTCGTCGAGTACATCGCGGCCGCGATGCGCAGGTGCCGCAGCGCGTCCGCCGGCCGGTTCATCCGCTCCAGCGTGCGGCCGAGCACGTGGTGCGCGTAGTGGTCGCTCGGGTCCCGGTCGACCAGCTCGCGCAGCTGCTCCTCGGCCCGGTTGAGCTGGGCCGACTGGAAGTACGCGCGGGCCAGCAGCTGCCGGACCGAGGAGTTGTCCGGCTCGGCCTCGATGATCGGTTCGAGCAGCCGGGCCGCTCCGGTCGGGTCACCCGCTTCGAAGAACATGGTCGCCCGCCGGTACTCCGCCAGAAGATCCACTCGACCCACCTCCCCCTCGTGTCGCGCCAGGCCCTAAGGTCCGACGCTGGCACAACACCGGCGCGAGCGCGAGTGTTCCTGCCGGCGAAGATCAGCCGGTCGGGTCGTACCGGCCGCCGATCAGCTCCCAGGCTCGGACACCACCGACGATTCCGGCAGTGTTCGGGACGATCACCACGTCGTCGCCCATCCGGGCCACCTGCTCGGGCCGGATCAGCCGGGAGTTGCCGCCGCCGAGATACAGCCGGTCCCAGCGGAACACCGGCCGCAGGCCGTCCACCACCTGCCGGATCCGCCGCGACCAGAACGCGTCGCCCAGGCGCCGCCGTTCCGGCTCCCCCACGTACGTGTCGTAGGTGGTGTTCCACCGCACCGGCGCGTGCGACAGCTCCAGGTGCGGCGCCAGCACCCCGCCGTCGAACAACGCGCTGCCAAGCCCGGTGCCGAGCGTCAGCACCAGCTCGCAGCCGGTCCCGGCGACCACGCCCGCGCCGTGCACCTCGGCGTCGTTCAGCACCAGCGCGGGCACGCCGAACGCCTCGGCCAGCGCGGTGCGCGCGTCGTACCCGGACCACTCGGCCACCAGGTCCGGGTCGACGCGGCTGCGCGGCCCGGAGCGGGTCACGTAGTGGGGCGTGGCCACCACGACGCCGTGCCGGATCATGCCGGGCATGCCGACTGTGAGCCGGTCCGCCGTGGGCAGGCGGGCGCCGAGATCCAGCAGCGTCTTGACGAACAGGCCGGGCGGCAAGGGGTACGGCGTGGGCACGCGAAGCGGCCGGGCGCGCATGGTCCCGGCGGCATCCAGCACGGAGGCCTTGATCCCGCCGCCACCACAGTCGATCGCCAGTGTGGTCACCACGGCTGTGAGTCTCCCTCAGATCGGCGCCGGCGCGGGCGCGGGTCACGGTAATCCGGATGCGCCCGCCGGTAGGCTCGGTCACCTGATGAGCGCCACGTTGATCGCCAAGGACCTCACCGCCGGCCACGGTGACCGCATCCTCTTCGAAGACCTCGACCTGGTCGTCGCACCCGGCGACGTGGTCGGCCTGGTCGGGGTGAACGGCGCCGGCAAGTCCACGCTGCTGCGTACCCTCGCCGGTCTTACCCCCCGCGAGCAGGGCTCGGTCGCGCTGAGCCCGCCCACGGCGACTGTCGGCTACCTGCCGCAGGAGCCGGAGCGCCGCCCCGGCGAGACGGTCCGCGACTTCCTGGCCCGGCGGACCGGGGTGAGCGCCGCGCAGGCCGCGCTGGACGCCGCCACCGAGGCGCTCACCGCCGGGGCGGCGGGCGCCGACGACGCGTACGCGAACGCCTTGGAACGCTGGCTCGACCTCGGCGGCGCGGATCTTGACGAGCGGGCCGAACAGGTCGCCGCCGAGCTGGGTCTCGACGTCGGCCTGGACCACCCGATGACCGGCCTGTCCGGCGGGCAGGCGGCCCGCGCCGGGCTCGCGTCGCTGCTGCTCAGCCGGTACGACATCTTCCTGCTCGACGAGCCCACGAACGACCTCGACCTGGCCGGGCTGGACCGGCTGGAACGTTTCGTCACCGGCCTGCGCGCCGGGACCGTGCTGGTCAGCCACGACCGGGAGTTCCTCACCCGCACCGTCAACCGGATCGTCGAGCTTGACCTGCACCAGCGGCAGGTCAAGCACTACGGCGGCGGCTACGCGGCCTACCTGGAGGAGCGGGAGGTGGCGCGCCGGCACGCCCGCGAGGAGTACGAGGAGTACGCCGACACGAAGGCCGGCCTGGAGGCGCGTGCCCGCACCCAACGGGCGTGGATGGAGAAGGGCGTCAAGAACGCCCGCCGCAAGGCCACCGACAACGACAAGATCGGCCGCAAGTTCCGCACCGAGTCGACCGAGAAGCAGGCCGCGAAGGCCAAGCAGACCGCCCGGCTGATCGAGCGGCTGGAGGTGGTCGAGGAGCCGCGCAAGGAGTGGGAGCTGCGGATGGAGATCGCCGCCGCGCCCCGCGCCGGCGCCGTCGTGGCCTCGCTCCGGCAAGCTGTGGTACGCCGTGGCGGGTTCACGCTCGGGCCGGTGGACCTCCAGATCGACTGGGCCGACCGGGTGGCGATCACCGGGGCGAACGGCTCCGGCAAGAGCACCCTGCTCGCCGCGCTGCTGGGGCGGCTGCCGCTGGACGAGGGGCACGCCGCGCTCGGGCCGGGTGTGGTGGTCGGCGAGGTCGACCAGGCCCGGGGACTGTTCCTCGGCGACCAGCCGCTGCTCGACGCGTTCGGCGCCGCCGTACCCGATCTGGCACCGGCGGACGTGCGGACGCTGCTGGCGAAGTTCGGGCTGCGCGCCGACCACGTCCTGCGGCCGGCCGCGACGCTGTCCCCCGGCGAGCGGACCCGGGCCGCGCTGGCCCTGCTCCAGGGCCGGGGCGTCAACCTGCTGGTGCTCGACGAGCCGACGAACCACCTCGACCTGACCGCGATCGAGCAGTTGGAGTCGGCGCTGGCGAGCTACCCGGGCACGCTGCTGCTGGTGACCCACGACCGGCGGATGCTCGACGCGGTGAGCGTGAACCGGCGGCTGCGCGTGGCGGACGGACGGATCGCCGAACACTGATCCGTGCCGACCGGCGCGCGGGGGTCCACAATGAGCGCATGCTCAAGTGGGAGTACGCGCTGCTGGTCCGCCGCCGCCAGGCCGCCGCCACCGACGCCGGGTGGGAGGTCGTCTTCATCTGGTACGGCCCGGACGGCTCCATGATCGACGTGACGCCGTACGGCGACACCGCGCTGACCCACCTCAACCGGGCCGGTGACCAGGGCTGGGAGCTGGTCGCGATGAGCGAGGACCCGTCGCTGCCGGGCAACAACGAGCTGCACCGCTACCACCTCAAGCGGCCGAAGACCGCACCCGCCCAGCCCCGCCAGCGCATGCGAGGCTCCCGCACGGTCCGCCGAACCCTCTCCCCCTAACCCCCACCCGCGCGATCTTGCGGTTTCGGCCCCTCGCTTGCCCTTTTTGCGAGCTTGGTCCGGGCCGAAAGTCCATGATCGAGCGGGCGGGGTCGCGAGTGCCGGGTGGGGTCAGGTGCCGGGGGCGGCGGCTGCCGGTGCGGGCTGCCGGTCGATGTCGGGTTCGAGGTAGATCGCCGTGGCGATGGGCAGCGCCCGGCGGATCCGCGCCTCGGCGTCGTCGATGGTGGCGGCGACGTCGGATCCCCGGTCTGAGGTGCTGATCGCGATCTTCGCCGCGACCAGGAGTTCCTCCGGCCCCAGGTGCAGGGTGCGCAGGTGGATGACCCGGTCGACGCCCGGGGTGGAGACCAGCTCGGTGTTGATCGTGCTCACCTCTTCGGGCAGGGCGGCCTCGCCGATGAGCAGGCTCTTCGTCTCGACGGCGAGGACGACGGCGATGACGACCAGCAGGACGCCGATGCAGAGGGTGGCGATGCCGTCGAAGAGGGCGTTGCCGGTGAGCACGCTCAAGCCCACACCGGAGAGGGCGAACAGCAGGCCGAGCAGGGCTCCGGCGTCCTCCAGCAGGATCACCGGCAACTCCGGGGCGCGGGCGTGGCGGACGAAGGAGACCCAGCTCCGCTTGCCGCGTACCTTGTTCGCCTCCTTCACCGCGGTCCGCAGGGCGAAGCCCTCCAGAGCGATGGCGATCAGCAGGACGGCGACGGCGATCAGCGGTGAGGACAGCTCGTGCGGGTCGCTGATCTTGTGGTAACCCTCGTAGACGGCGTAGAGACCGCCGAGGGTGAACAGGATGATCGCGACGATGAACGAGTAGACGTAGCGCTCACGGGCGTAGCCGAACGGGTGCAGCGCGGTCGGGGCACGGCGGGCCCGCTTGCCGCCCACCAGCAGAAGGGCCTGGTTCGTGGAGTCCGCGACCGAGTGCACGCCCTCGGCGAGCATGGACGCGGACCCGGTGATGCCGGCGGCGACGAACTTGCTCACCGCGATGCCCAGGTTCGCGGCCAGCGCCGTCACCACGGCCCTGGTGCTGCCCTCCGCAGCCATCGGCTGTTCCCCCTCGTCGTACGTCACGGTTTTGGGGGGTCAGTGTGCCAGCGGCCCGGCCGACCCGCCGACCGGGGTGCCGGTCGGGATTTCGGCCCGGCGGGCGGGGCGGAGCAGCCGACGGCCGGCGGCCCGGAAAGGTCTCCCGGGCCGCCGGAGACGGTGCTACCTCGTGCCGGTCAGGTCGCCGGCAGGTCGCCGCCGGTCCACTGCGGATGGCACATGAGTCACTCCTCTTCGCCGCCGCTCTCGTCGTCGCCGAAGGAGTCGAAGACCTCGTCGGCGACCATGCCGCCGGCGAAGCCGAGGGCGGCGCCACCGACCACGCCCGCGGCGACGGCACCCATGCCGGGGCCGCCGTGCCGCTCGTGGTGGTGCTCGTCCTTGTGGTGGCCGTACGCGGCGTGCCCGTATCCGGGAGCGCCGTACGCGGGCTGCCCGTAGCCGGGCGGCGGGGGCGGGTAGCCGGGCGTGCCGTATCCCTGGGCGGGCGGGGCGTAGCCGTGGCCGACGTGCCGGCTCTGGTAGCCGTCGAGTGCCTGGCGGACCCAGGCGTCGACCTGCGCCGCCCAGTCGACGCGGTCGGCGTCGGCGTGTGCGACGTGGTAGCGGCCGTAGGAGTCATGGCCGCCGGTGAACAGGCCACCGCGCTTGTCGAACTCCAGCACCACGTCGATTCCGTGCTCGTTCGCGACGAAGGTCAGCTCGACCTCGTTCACGCCGTGGGCGTACTGCGGGGCGGCGTAGTACTCGATCTCCTGGTAGAACGGCAGGCTCTGGTGCAGGCCGGAGATGTGCCCGCGTTCCAGGTCGGCGCCCTTGAACCCGAAGCCGAGCCGGCCGAACGCCTCGAGGACGCGCTCCTGCGCCGGCAGCGGGTGCACGTACACCGGGTCGAGGTCGCCCTTGTCGATCGCACCGCGGATCGCGACCTCGGTACGCAGGCCCATGGTCATGCCGTGCAGACGCTGCCCGTACAGGTCGGTCACCGGGGTCTCCCATGGCATCGCCACCTGGAACGGCAGCGACAACCGCTGGCCCTCGCGCAGGTGCAGAGCACCCGCCACCTGTACGCGGTGGAACTCGACGAGGGCGTCGTACTCCTCCTCCGCGCCGTCGATCTCCACCCGGGTGACCAGCCCGACGGTGATGTGGTCGATCTCCACGTCGTGGCTGCCACCGGTCAGGTTCACCTGCCCGCCCAGCATCAGCCCCGGGCGGGTACTCGGATTGGACAGGACCGTATCGACGCTCGGGCCGCCCACCCCGAACGCACCAAGCATCTTCTTGAACAGCACGAACCTCTCCCTCGACGACCGCCGTACGCGCGACACGCGGACCGTGAAACCCTTGTGTCACAACGACATCAACGGCGTCCATGATGGAGGCCGCCGAGCGGGGAAGCCAGAAACGCCACCTGAGAAGTAGCTGGGTGAATCCAGGTGGCTACCCTCCGGCGCCGGGGCGGAGCGCCGCGACGGCGCGCATGGCGACGTCGACGGAGGCCTGCAGGTCCTCGCGGCTCGCGCCGGCCGCGGCGTGGACGGCATGCCCCTCGCTGAGCGCCATCACGAAACGGGCGAGCGCCCGGCTGTCCATGCCGTCCGGGAGATCGCCCTCCTTCGCCGCGCGGGACAGCCGCTCCTCGAGCGCGGCCTCGGTGGCCGCCCGGCCGGCGGCGAGGATCTCGGAGATACGGGCGTTCTCCGGGGAGCAGGCGAGGCCACCCTGGATGGAGAGGCAGCCGGCGGGGTGGCCGCCGGCGGTCAGGTTGTCGGCGCTGGCGCGCAGGAAGACTTCGATCGCGGCGTACGCGGTCGGTTGTTCGAGGGCGGCGCGCGCGTTCGCGAGGTTGGTCTCGTGGTAGCGGTCGAAGGCCCGCTTGAACAGCTCCTCCTTGCTGCCGAACGCGGCGTAGAGGCTGGGCCGGTTGATGCCCATCGCCTTGGTGAGTGAGCTGAGCGACGCGCCCTCGTAGCCCTGCCGCCAGAAGACCTCGGCGGCCCGGTCGAGGACCGTCTGCTCGTCGAATGCCCGCGGCCGCCCGGGGGCCGGCGTCTCAGTACTCATGCCTCGACTATACCGCTCGGTACAGAACGTGACCCAGCCCACGAACCGGTCGGTACAGAATGCTGCTACGGTGAGCCGTGAACCGATCAGTACAAAACTGGGAAGGCGAGGGAAGATCATGACCGTCACCCTGATCACCGGCGCGAACAAGGGCATCGGCTTCGCGACCGCCAGACAGCTCCTCGACCTGGGGCACGTCGTCTACGTCGGAGCGCGCGACACCGGGCGGGGCGAGGAGGCAGCCTCGGCTCTGGGGGCGCGATTCGTGCCGCTCGACGTCACCGACGACGACTCGGTGGCCAAGGCGCTGGCGACCGTCGACGCCGACGAGGGACGGCTGGACGTCCTCGTCAACAACGCCGGCATCGCCGAGAACGGTGTCGTCGACGGCCCCACCGCCCTCCGCGTCTTCGACACCAACGCGGTCGGGATCGTCCGTGTCACGGAGGCGGCGCTGCCGTTGCTGCGCCGGTCGTCCAACCCCGTCGTGGTCACGGTGTCGAGCAGCGCCGGCTCCTTCTGGGCGGTCACCGACCCCGAGCGGCCGGAGTACAACCTGACCTCACCGCTCTACTCGGCGTCGAAGTCCGCCGCCACGATGATCACCCTCCAGTACGCCAAGTCCCAGCCGGGGATCAGGTTCAACGCGGTCGAGCCGGGCTACACCGCCACCGACCTGACCGCCTCGATCGGCGGCGGCAGGACCCCGGCGGAGAGCGCCAGGACCGTCGTACGCCTGGCGACGCTTCCCCCCGACGGCCCGACCGGAACCCTCCAGGACGACCTCGGGCCCTTGCGCTGGTAGCCACCCGCTCCGAGAAAGCAACTCCGACCAAGCAGACCGAGACCCCGGCCGGGGTCCGCACATCAGAGGACAGTGACATGACCCAGCACGATCTCCGCGACTGGTACCTGCGCTACGGCACACCGGTGAAGGAGTGGCTGGGCGTACCGCCCTCCGGCGCCTCGTTCGAGATCGTCGAGTACGCCATCTACAAGGTCAGCGACGGGCGGTTCGCGCAGATGACCGCCCCGCACGACTCGGCCGAGATGCTGCGGCAGCTCACCGCCGCCCGCTGACGGGCACCGACGATGACAACCATCGGCATCATCGGCGCGGGCGAGGTCGGCAGCCAGCTCGCCCGCGCGGCGGTGGCGGCCGGGTACCGGGTCGTGATCGCCAACTCGCGGGGACCGTGGACGCTGACGGACCTGGTGGCCGAACTCGGGCCGTCGGCGCGGGCGGCGTACGCGCCGGAGGCGGCGGCAGCGGGCGACTTCGCGATCGTCGCCGTACCGCTGAAGGTCGTGAACGACATGCCGGTCGAGGAACTGGCCGGCAAGGTCGTGCTGGACACGAACAACTACATGGTCTGGCGGGACGGGAACATCCCGGTCCTCGACTCGGGCGAGAAGACGGTCCACGAGCTGCGCCAGGAACAACTCCCCACGTCGAAGGTCGCCAAGGCGTTCACCCACATCCAGGCGCCACGGCTGCTGACCTCGGCCCGGCCCGCCGGCGCGCCGGACCGGCTGGCGCTGTCCGTCTCAAGCGATCACCCGGAGGCGGTCGAGCTGGTGACGCGACTGTACGACCGGTTCGGCTTCGACACCGTGGACAACAGCCCGCTGAGCGAGTCCTGGCGTACCGGCCCGGGCCAGCCGGCGTGGATCCGCCACGCGCACCAGGACCGGGAGGAGCTGGCGCGCAATCTGAGGCGGGCACGGCGGCTCGTGACTCCGGTGCGGACGGCAGCGGAGAGGTGAGAGGCCCGGCGCGGAGAGCGATCCTCCGCGCCGGGCCCCGGGTGCCGGTTCCGGTCAGGCGGCGCAGGTGGCGGTGGCGCCCTGGCCGGTGCCGGTGCCCTGGAAGCCGAAGTTGGTGGTCTGGCCGGCTCCGACCTGCCCGTTGTAGCCCACGTTCGTGAACCGGACGGTGCCGCTGGTGCCGCTGGCCTGGGCGTTCCACGTGCCGGTGATCGAGGCGCCGCCGGGCAGCGCGACGGTCACGGTCCAGCCGTTGATGCCGGTGGAGCCGGCGGTGACGTTCACGCTCGCGGTGAAGCCGCCGTTCCACTGGTTGATCGCGACCGACGCGGAGCAGCCGTTACCGGCCGGCGGCGGGGTGGTCGGCGGCGCCGTGGTGGGCGGCGCGGTCGTCGGCGGCGCCGTGGTGGGCGGCGCGGTCGTCGGCGGCGCCGTGGTCGGCGGGTTGGTCGTCGGCGGCGCGGTGGTGGGCGGGTTCGGCGCGCCGTTCGCGAGACTGAAGGCCAGGTCCGGCTGGAACGAACCGGCCGTGTAGCGGCAGCCGTCCGCCTCACCCGGCGGCTTCACCCAGAGGTACGCGTCGATGTTGGCGTCGCCGGTGTTCGTGGTCGGGTACTGCCCGATCCGCCGGTCGGTGTTGTCGTCGGCGCACCAGTCACCGGCGGCTCCCCCGTTGCGGCTGGTGTCGATGACCTGCCGCTTGCCGGAGATGCCCATGCCGTTGAGCGCGGAGATGACCGCCCGGCCGAAGTTGGCCTCGCTGGAGGTGGGGTTGAAGTTCGACACGTTCGTGAAGAAGCCGTCGGCGTACTGCACGCCGGCCGCCCGCAGCCGGTTGGCCGTGTCGTTCGCGCTGTTCCAGGTCGAGTGGCCGCCGTCGAGGTAGACCTTGGCGTTGGGGTTCCCCGACTTGATGGTCTGGGTCGCCGTGGTGAGCGCCTGGTTGCGGGCGTTCAGCTCGCTGGGGCTCAGGCAGGTCTGGAGCGCGAGCGAGTCGGTCTCCAGGATGATCAGGACGGTCTGGTTGCCGAGTCCCCTGGCGAAGTTGGACACCCAGGTCTGGTACTGGTTGAGGTCCGGCGCCCCGCCCGCGCTGGCCCCGCCGCAGTCCCGGTTGGGGATCTCGTACACCGACAGCACCGGAATCTGCTGGGCCGCGTTGGCGGCGCCGACGAAGCCGGAGACCTCGGACTGGATGGTCGACGGGTTGAAGTTGGCGTACCAGCGGGCCTGCGGCTGGCTTGCGATCTTGTCGCGGATGACGGCTGCCCGCGAGTCACCGGGGTTGGCGGCGACCCAGCGGACGACCGCCGAACTCGGGTCGCGGTAGAGCGTTCCGGACACGGTGCCGGCGGACGCGCCGCCGACGGCGAGGCAGACACCAGCCGCGGCGGTGCCCGCGACGGCCGCCACGCTGATGGCCGCTGACCTGCGGCGGGACGAGAGGATAGCCACGACGTGTTTCCTCCTGATCACATAGATGTATCTAAGTTCATGGGAGCGTTCCCACGACGGTAACGGAGGCGGGCGTCGATGCCAAGATGTGAACGGCAGCCACTCTCGGAGGAAGTGCCCGGAGTCGGCCGGTCGGCACGTTCCACCGGTATACCGGACGGCGGCCGCGCGGCCCTACCCGTAATCTGACCATGGTCACCGGCGCGGGCCCGCCGGCCGACCGACGACGCCGGTGCGGAGGGAGACCAGGGATGACGGCGCTACCAGGCCAGCGTCCGACCACCGTGGGTTCACCGGTCGCCGCGCGAGCCGCGGACGAGGACCTGCGGACGCTGTTCGGGCAGTCCATCGCCGTCTTCGCGGCCCTCGCGGGGCCGACGCACGTGGTCGAGGCGGCGAACCCGGCGTTCTTCGCGGCCATCGGCGAGGAGCGCGCGCGCACCGGGGTCACGCTCGCCGAGTTGATGCCCGAACTGGACGGTCAGGGCTTCATCGCCCTGCTGGACGAGGTCTACCGCACCGGCGAGTCCTACACCGGCCACGACGCCCGGATCATGCTGGGCACCGGGTCACAGGCCCGGGAGACGTTCTTCGACTTCACCTACGAGGCACGCCGCGACGCCGCCGGCACGGTGACCGGGATCCGGGTCATCGGGGTGGAGACCACACAGGTCAAGCAGGCGCAACGGCTGATGGCCGAGCACCGCGCCATGCTGGAGCAGATCGCCCGTCAGGCCCCCCTGGCCGAGGTGCTCGACGGGATGGCCCGCCGCATCGAGAACCTCGCGCCGCAGGAGGTGCTCGTCTCCGTCCTGCTCGCCGACACCGACGGCCGGCACCTGCGCCACGGCGCCGCGCCCAGCCTGCCCGACTTCTACAACGAGGCCATCGACGGCATCGCCACCGGTGAGGGCGTGGGCTCGTGCGGCACCGCGGCGCACCGGCGGGAACCGGTCATCGTCACCGACATCGCCACCGACCCGTTCTGGGTCGACTTCCGCGATCTGGCCGGGCGGGCGGGGCTCGCCGCCTGCTGGTCCACCCCGATCCTGGCCCGTGACGGCAGCCTGCTCGGCACGTTCGCCATGTACCACCGCACCCCGCGCGTCCCGCAGGACGCCGACCTGGCCCTCGCCCGGGTCTTCGCCGGCACCGCGGCCCTGGCCATCGAACGCCACCACATCGAGGAGGCGAAGGCCGCCGCGGACGCCCGCGCGCGGGCCGCCCACGACGAACTGGCCCGGGTGGTCCGGGCGGAACGGGAACTGCGGGCCGAGGCGGAGCAGCGCGCCGCAGCCGCCGCGGAACTCACCGCCCGGCTGCGCGCCGCCGCCGCCGCGCAGGCCGCCTCCCCTCGCCCCGAGCGGTGTCAGCTCGGCGGCAGCGACGGCTGCGCGGCACCCGCCGAGATCAAGGTCGCCGACTCGTGGGGCGACTCGGCGTGGGGCTGCCCGGTCCACGTCGAGGAGGCCATCATCAACGTCCGCTCGGTCTTCATCGCCAACGAGGAGCTCGGCGGCCTGGCCGCCTACGTCAACCGCTGACCACTGACAGTGCCCGGCGGCAACGTCCGGAACCTGTGCGTGCGGCTGGCCGTCACGCCCGGGTGCGGGCCTAGCGTCGGGCGGGCGCGGCCGGCTCGTGAGCGGGACGCGCCGCGGTGAACGGGCTCCGCAGGCGCGTCATGGATTCGGCGCTGACGTCCGCGGTCGGGCTGCGCTCGTCGTCGGTGGCCCCGAGCCCGTCTACACGGAAGGGGTTCAGGGCGAACGTGTTGTCGGGCACAAGGTGCTCCAAGGGAATCTGCACGGCAGCGCTCGACTCAGTCATCGCGGCTGGGAAACCGTGGGAGAAGCAAGGGGTGGCGATCAGTCTTCGGTACCCCGCGTCGTCAGCCTAGCGCGCATCGGCCGGGCGGGCGCGCCGCGGTCGAAATCGGCGATGTTCTTACAGCTGGACGACGTGCCCCACCCGTGGTGGCGTACGGCCCGCGAGGACGTCGAGCCACGCCTCCCGCAGCGCCTCCGGGCCGGTGCCGACCCGCACGTCGAGCCATCCGCTCACCACCTGGGAGAACCGCTGCCAGGCATCGGCGAACCGGTCGTCGAGGCCGGCGCGACCCCAGTCCCGACTGCGCTTGCGGATGCGTACCGGCGCGAAGAAGACCTCCCCGGCGGCGTCGGCGTTCGGCGTCTGCTGGGTGAGCCCGACGGCGATGTCCCGGACGAGGAGATCGCCGAGGTGCGTGCGCAGGGCGGCGCGGGTCGCGGGTGAGCCGGACAGGTCGAGGTAGACGGTCGGTGCGGCGTCGAGCGTGCCGATGTCGTCGTACGAGACGACCTCGTCGTAGCAGCCCAGCGCACTGGTGAAGGCGACATTGCCGGGCGAGGTGAGCCCGATCAGGCGTGGGCCGCGCCCGTGCAGTTCGAACGCGGCGGCGTACGCCGTCTTGCTCGACGCCGACGACAGCACCAGTGACCGCGCTCCGTAGGCGCCCTCGTCGAGGATCTGGTCGGCGAGCATGAACGAGGTGAAGAACAGCGGCCGGAACAGGATCAGCAGGTCCTCCTGATCCGCCCGGTACGCCGGATCGCCGCCGGTCGACCGGTAGGCGTTGTACGGCGAGGGCAGGCCGGCCCGGTGTGTGCTCGCGTCGCGGAAACCGGACGCGTCCACCCGGTCCGGGCGCACCACGAGGTGACGGGCGGGCGGAAGATAGCCGTACACCCGCTGGCCCGGTTCGACCCCGGCCACCGCGGACGCCTCGACCTCGGCGAAGCCCCACAGTGGTGGGAGGCCCCACCGCTCGTCGAGCGCGCGGGGAGCGGGCGGGAAGAACTCCCAGTAGCGCATCGCCTCGCCGAGCACCGCGTACGTCACGTTGTTCGCGGTCAGGCCGACGCGCTCGACGCGCAGCAGCGCCTCCCCGTCGGAGAGGCCGGGCGCCGGGCCGCCGACGAGCGTGGTGTCGGCGAGGTCGTCCCGGGCCACAGCGAACGTCCACGAGTCAGGCATGGTCTGACGCTAGGCAGGCGCGGCCCGGGAGACAAGATGCACTGCGAGTGCAAAATCCCACTCCGCGCGGGTCACCGCACCGGCTCGGCCGGAAGCTGGTGCCGGCGGATCAGCCGCTGCCCGATGAAGGTGCGCCAGACCCGGTCGGCGACAGCCGGTTCGACGATCCAGAGGCGGCGCTGCGCGTCGGCGAGGGTGAGCGGCGCGCTGAACAGATCCAGGAACAGCCGGCTGCTGCGGTTGAGGGCGAACACCTGGCCGTCGGTGCGACGGAACAGGTGCCGGTTCGCCGGCAGCTCGCCGGGTGCGCCCTCCTGCTCGTCGGAGCGGATCCGCCGGTACGCGTCCCACACCTGCTCGTCGTCGCGATCCACGAAGACGCCGTTGGCGAGGAACTCGGTCTCGTCGTCGGTGTCGTGCCGGACCCGGTCGTGGGCGAGCACGCCGCGCACCGCCGTGCCGTACCGGTCGTGGTAGAAGAACGTGTGCGGGGTGTCGGTGCTGCCCAGCCAGGGCCGGTGGAAGTGGCCCGGGTTCAGGTCGGCCTTGGCCCTGGCCACCTCGGCCTGCGCCGCCTCGGTCACCGGCTCGTCGTACCGGAGCATCCGGACGATGTCCGAGCCCTCCACCGGCCGCACGTTGGTGATGCCGAACCGCTCCGGCTCCTTGGCGACGATGGCGCCCGGGGTCAGCATGAAGTCGCCGAGCCCGCCGAGGGTCCACAGGTCGGGGTTGTCGCGCAGGAACGTGATGCTGTCCAGCGCCTCCTCCCGGGTCTCGGTGGGGAAGCCGGTGAAGCCCATCATCTGCACGCCGATGTTGGCCTTCGTCATCGCGGTCATGGTGCGCCGCACCTGCTCCGGCTTGGTGCCCTTGTCGATCAGGTCGAGGATGCGCTGGTTGCCGGACTCGAAGCCGACCGACACGGCCACGCAGCCGCTGCGCCGCAGCAGCTCGCAGCGCTCGTCCGACCAGTACTTCTCCAGCCGGATCTCGGCGCCCCAGCGGAAGTCGAGCCCACGCTCGACGACCTGCTCGGCGAAACGCAGGATGGTAGCGGGCGCGAGCACGTCCACCGAGAAGTAGATGAACTTGGCGAACTTCGACAGTTCGGTGACGTCCGCGACCATCTTGGTCACCGTGTCCTGCCGCCACGGGCTGGTGGGGCCGTCGGTGTTCAGGCCGTAGTCGCAGAACGTGCACTTGTTCCAGTAGCAGCCGCGCGTCGGCGAGTAGTAGACGAACCGCTCCGGGCTGAGATAGAGGTCCCACGGCAGGCCGGAGAAGTCCGGCACCGGCACCTGGGCCAGGCGCTCGTAGCGCAACGGCAGTTGACGCTGGCGGCCGTACCTGGGGTGCAGGCGGACGTTCGGGTGCCCGGCCGGCAGCGTGCCGGTGGCGACCGCGTCCAGGATCTCGGTGTACGCGCTCTCCCCCTCCCCGACCACTATCGCGTCGAAGTCGGCGAGCACCTGGAAGACGTACTCGGGCCGGCCGGCGCACTTCCAGAGGTCGGAGATCTCCGTACCGCCGGCGACGAGGAAGGCGTCCGGGCAGGCCCGGCGCACGAGCCGGGCGATCCAGAGCGCGAACGGTAGCTGCCACTGGTAGGTGACGCTGATCCCGATCACCTGATGGTCGCCGGCGGCCAGCCGCGGGATGAGCACGTCCTCGTAGTACGGCTGGAAGGGCCGGTTGAGCCGGCCGAGCAGCGCCTCGTCGGTCAGCGCGGCCACCGAGCCGATCGAGACCATCGGTGGTGGCTGGAGCCGGAAACCGGCCCGGAACTGCCCGGGGAAACCGACCGCGCCGAGCGCGTCCATCCAGGAGATCACGCCCTCGACCGCGTCCTGGTAGTGCCGGTAGTCGTAGAACAGGTTCGGGTCCTGCAACACGCCGATCGACCGGCGCAGCCGCTCCGGGTCCGGGTCGGGCAGGCCGAGGTGGTTCGCCCGGGCCATCAACGCGTCCGGGCCGCTGAGGTCGTCGGTCGAGCGCCGGGACAGTTCCCGTCGCAGCCACTCGTACGCCCCCGGGGTGTACGAGTGGTGGAACGCCTCGATGTTGGCGTCGATGATCTCCGCCGGCCGGTGCCCCTGCGCCCGCGCGTACGAGTCGAGGTAGTTCAGCGAGTGGTATCCCGACGTGGGGTCGGTCAGCGGGGGGTAGACAAGTGCCGCCTTCACCGTTGCGGTCATCGACGCCTCCTCAGCCGATCCGGGCCGCTGAACCGGCCGGGCTGTCCTCCTGCGCGCGCTGCGCCACCGCCGGCAGTCGCGGTGCGCCGAACGCCTTGACGTACGCCACGAGCGGTTCGGCGGCGTACCGGAACGCCGCCAGGCTGTCGAAGCCCCGGTCCCACGCCGCCGCTTCCAGGCCACCGTCGTCGCAGCCCCACAACCGCGCGAAGCACCCGTCGACCACCTCGGTGCGGAAGTGGAGCCGGCCGCCCGGGCGGCGGTGTCCCGTCGTACGCGGGACGAGCGTCTCGTTCAGCGACGCCGCGGTCGCCGCGACCTGCCGCGCCGCGGCGAGCATCGCGCGGGTACGCAGCGGCGCCGCGACCATCCAGAGCGCCAGGCTGCGGTACGGCGTGGTGCCGAACGCCCGCACCAGCACCCGCAGCACCGCCTCGCGGTCGTCGATGCCCCGGTCCCGGTCGGTGAGCCATTCCCAGCCGCCCGGTGGCACGCCGGTGAGGCCACGGTCGCGGGCCGCCCGGTGGGCGCGCTCCTCGACCGCCGGGTGGGTGATGTCGAGTTCGGCCAGCCCGGCCAGCACCCCGCGCCGGTGCCAGGCCGGCGCCTCGGGATGCATCAGCATCAGCACCGCCGCGGCCTCCCGGTCGCTGACCCAGTGGCCGCCGACCGACGCCCCGGCGAACCGTGACCGCCAGCTGTCGAGGAAACGGGTGTGCAGGTTGTCGATCGGCTGGTCCCCGGCGTGCGCCGGGCACAACTCCGGCGCGTTCTCCGCCGCCATCGACAGCAGCAGCCGCGCGTCGGCGCCCTTGGCGTCCCCGGGATCGCGCCGTCGCCAGGTGAGGAACCGGTCCACCGCGCCCGCGGCCCCGGGCGGCGCGGTGCGCTCCAGCGCGCGGTACGACCGCCGCCGGAACGGCAGTTCCCGGGCGATGTCCAGCAGCAGCTCGGCCTCGGCCGGGCTGAGCACTCCGGCGGTGACCGCGCGGCGCAGCTCGACCCGGATGTTCACCAGCGGCTCGCTCAACGTGCGGTGACCCTCCTCGGCGGGCCCGTGCACCACCGCCACCTCGTCGTCGCCGGTGACCACACCGTCGCGGTAGAGCCGGAACACCTCGCCCACGCCACGCATGCCGAACGGCCACAGCTCGGCGGCGCGCAGCGCGCCCATGCTTGCCGCGCCGGCCACCGTCACCCCACGGTCGAGCAGGTCGAGGATCTCCCGGTGACGGACCGGCGGGTGTTGCAGGAAGAACCCGTCGATCACGAGGACCCGGTCGCCGGGGCCGACGTCCAGGCGGAGCAGGTCGCCGTGCGCGACAGGTGGCAGCACCACCGCCTCGGGCATCAGCCGGCCCACCTCGTCGGCCGGCAGGCTCGGTCCGATGAAGACGACATCAGTCACGCGGTGCTCCCGGTCGGGTGCTGAGGGCCCGCTCGTCGAACATGCGCAGGCCGGGGGCGAACACCTTGCTCACCGGGATGCCGATGTCGTCGTGCGTCAGGTCGACGCGGAACGGCTCGACTCCGGTGATCCGCTGCACCCGCGCCGCCAGCTCACGCAGCACCTGGGTCACGTCCCCGGCGGGCGGGGGGTCTCGGCGGACCGGCCCGGCGGGCCGGTCGACAGTGGGCGGCGGCACCGGCGGCGCGCCGACGTCGTGGTACGCCGTGGCGTCGATGTCGTCGCGGGCACCGGAGACCATGACCAGCCGGGACTGCGCCGCCTCCGCCATGGCCCGGCCGACAGCGATCTCGGGGTCGACGTGGCAGCCGAAGCCGCCGAAGGTGACCGGCAGGTCCGGGGACCAGATCGAGGCGGCGTAGCAGGGCACGCCGACCTCGTTCGTGATGTCGCAGACCTCCACCCAGCAGCCGGCCCGGAGCAGCGCCTCGTGCACGGTGCGGGTCATGGCGTTGGTGGCGGTGCCCGGGTCGGTGTAGGTGCGCTCGGTCAGCGGCGAGGTGCAGTACGGGGCGATGCAGTCGCGCTCGACGACCTCCAGCAGGGCGTGCAGGCTGGCCTCGGCGAGCGTGTTGCCGGTGGCCAGCCCGTTGCTGCTGGCGGTGAACAGGGCGCGGTCCCAGCCACGCCGGACGGTGAAGTCGAGTTCGATGGTGGCGCGGGGCACCAGGCAGGGCGTACCGGTAACCAGTCCACGGCCTTCGACCCAGTCGAGTTCGACGGCGGGGGTCAGCGGTGACCGCTCCGCCAGGTGCAGCCACCGCACGTCGTACGGCAGGTCCAGCGCCTCGGCCGGGGACCGGACGGCGGTCCCCGGCCGGAGGTTCTCGGCGTGCCAGGACTCGATGCTCTCCATCACCGCGCTGACCCGGGACTGCATCGCCGTGGCGCCGGTGCCGACGCTCACCGCCATGGTGGCGCCGACCGGCCGGTAGGCGACGTGCACCGGCAGGCCGATCTCGTCGAGCCGGGTGATGTCGGCGACCCGGGTGAGCCGGAACCGGTCGAGCATGCCGCCGACCCGTGCCCAGGTCTGCTCCACTGTGGCCGTCCGGTAGGTGCCGGATCGGAAGGCGATGGTCTCGGTCGTGTCAGTCATCGAGGCTCCCGGCGGGGGTGGGGGGAGGAACTCAGACGATGAGGACGGCGATGATGTTGACGTTGTTGTCGGCCGCCGCGGCCACGCCGCCGGCCACCGTCTCCAGTTCGGCCTCGGTCAGCTCGTTGAGGTCGACCAGCGGCACCTCGGGCACGTGCAGCACGTGCCGGCCGGGCGTGCCGGACCAGTCGGCGACGATCTGCTCCTTGGTGTAGAGCGTGGCGGGCTGGGCGCGGTCGACCTCGACAGTGGCGCCGGGGGCGACCGGCAGGCCGGCCGCGGTCGCGTAGCCGGTCGGGTCGGCGAGGAGGCGCTGGAGTTCCTCGTCGCTGCGCCACACGGCGGTGACCAGTTCCGAGTACTTGGTCACGAACCTGGCACCGTATTCCTGGTCGTCGTTGCTCATCTTTCGGTCCTTTCGTGGGGCTGCGGGCCGGGCGGTTAATTGCTGTGGCGAGAACGCTAGGAAGATCGAGGTGAGGCAATCAAGCATTTCCGCTGGCTGCCATCAGAATCTGCCGTGCCGCCCGGCGGGCGGCAGACATCGGTGTCAGGTGCAGCAGCACGGACAGCAGCAGGCACAACTGGAGTCCAGCCCGGCGACGACACTGTCCAGTTCGTCCTCGGCCAGCTCCGCCTCGGCCACCGGCAGCAGCGACGGCACGAACAGCACGAAGGCGCCGGTGACCTCCGCCAGCTCCCACGACTCGACCTGCACCTCAAGGTCCGGATCGGCGTCGGCGACGTCGCGAACCACCCGGACCTGCACATCCTCCGGCAGATGAAGGCCGTAGCCGGCGAGGAACGCCCGCGGGTCGGAGTCCAGCGCCCGCTCCCTGGCCGGGTCGGCCCAGACGTCGGCGACCAGCCGGCTGTACGCGGCCACGAAGACCGCCCGATCGACGTTTGTCACACCCCTGCTCCCTTCGACGGTCGGCCGCCCCGCGGTGACACCGGGACGGCGAAGGCAGCGCGGGAGGCCCGGGCCACCGGTTTCCGATTCATCGTGGGCCCGTGGACCGTGCCGCCCCGCCGGGCGAGTGGGAATTTCATCGAATGTGGCCGCGACGGGGCCGCAGCGCGGCGAAAGCCGGGTAATTGGGAATCAACGGCGTGCCACGGATTGGCGATTCTAATGATTGTCATCAGTGTGAACAAGTAGTGATTCCTCGCCTGTCACCCGCGCGTCGCCCGCACCTAGGCTGCGATCGCCGGCTCGCCCCCGTGACAGCGGTCCGGCGGGGTGCCGTGTTCCGTCACCGAGCGCTGCCGGAGGCCACCGTGACCATCGACGAGGTGACGACGACGCCCGGCGGCCCGGCCGGGTACAGCGTGGAGGAACTCGCCCGCAAGGTCGGGATGTCGCCGCGCAACATCCGCGCCCACCAGGCCCGGCGGCTGCTGCCCCCGCCGGTGCGGCACGGCCGGGCCGCGCTCTACGACGACTCCCACGTCCGCCGGCTGGACGCGATCCTCGCCCTGCAACGACAGGGCTTCAACCTGGTCTCCATCGAGGCCATGCTCGGGGTCCGGGCCGGCGACGAGGCGCCCGACGGGCTGACCGCGATGCTGCAACGACTGGCCGCCGAGCGTCCCGCGCTGGCCCACTCGCTCACCCGGCACGGCGTGATCGGACGGGCCGCCGACGGCACCGTCCGGACCACCCGGCCGCGCCCGCTACGCGCCGCCCTGGACCTGCATCGGGTACGGGTCGGCACGGTGCCGGCGTTGCAGACCCTGAGCGAGGTGCTGGACAGCCTCCGGCCGGTCGCCGGCGACCTGGTCGCCGCCGTGACCGCGAGACTGCTGGCCCTCGCGCCGGAGCTGGCCCGCAACGGCAACCGGTCGTCCTGGGCCGACCTCGACCGGGAGACCCTGCTGCTGACCCAGGGGGTGGTCGGCGTGCTCACCGAGGCGTTCCGGCTCGCCGTGGAGAACCAGGCCGAGGCGCACATCGCGGAGCTGCTGGAGAACCACCTCGACACCGACGTGTGCCTGGAGGACGGCGCGGTCATCGACAACGGCTGACCGGGCGGTCAGCCCGCCGCGGGCTGGCCGTCGGGCTGCCGGCTCTCCGCCACGGCGTCGACGCGTCCCGGCTGGTCCACCAGCTGCCGCCGCGCCAGCCGGTGGAACAGCCCGTTCGGCTGGTCCATCAACTCGTCGTAGGTGCCCCGCTGGACGATCCGCCCCGCTTCGAGCACCACGATGGTGTCCGCCGCACGGACCGTGGACAGCCGGTGTGCGATGACCACCCGGGTCGCGGCCATGGTCGCGGTGCTCCTGGTGACCATCTCCTGGGTCCGGTTGTCCAGCGCGCTCGTCGCCTCGTCGAAGAAGAGGATCCGGGGCCGGGGCGCCAGCGCGCGGGCGATCAGCACCCGCTGGCGCTGCCCGACGGAGAGCGTCCCGCCGCCGAACGGCACCATCGTGCTCATCCCCATCGGCAACGCCTCCAGGTCGTCGGCGAGCCCGGCCAGCCGCGCCGCCTCCCAGACCTGGTCCAGCGGGAAGCTGCCGGCGCCGCAGATGTTGTCACGTACCGAGCCGGCGAAGAGCTGGCCGTCCTGCAGGACCACCCCGCACTGCCGGCGTACCGCGTGCACGTCGAGTTCGGAGAGGTCCTGGCCGTCGTAGAGCACCGCGCCCTGCTGCTGGCGCTCGAAGCCGAGCAGCAGCCGCAGCAGCGTCGACTTCCCGCAGCCGCTCGGCCCCACGACCGCGACGAACTCGCCCGGGCGGACGTGCAGGTCTATGTCGACGAGCACCGGCGGCTCGTCCGGCTGGTACGCGAAGGTGACCCGGTGCAGTGCGACCTCGCCGCGCAACTCGCCCGGGTCCACCCGGTCGGGCCGGGCCTCGGGCTCGGCGCGCAGGATGTCCCGCAGGCCGCCCAGCCGGGGCACCGCCGCGATCACCTCGACCCCGGCGGACACCAGCACGAGCAGCGAGCCGAGCAGCATCGCGAAGCCGACGTTGAGGACGAAGAAGTCGGTCGGCGAGACCCGGCCGGAGAGCGGGCCCATCAGCACGGCGAACAGGACGAGCTGACCGGCGACCGGCAGCGCGGTGGCGAAGGCGACGAGGCCCGCCTGGCTCTGCCGGACCCGTTGCAGCGCCGCCCGGGCAGTCGCGGCCGCCTCCGACCAGCGGGCGTGGGCGCGGGACTCGGCGGCGGCAATCTTGATCTTGACGATGCCCCCGAGTAACTGGTTCGTCATCGCCGCCGCCCGGTGCTCGGCCGGCAGCGCGGCGTGCTGCCGGCGGGCGATCAGGACGGCGAAGGCGCCGAACGTCAGCATCGTGACGACGACGATCCCCACCCCCCACAACCCGAGCACGGGCTCCACCACCAGGAGCATGCCGAGGGTCACCGCGACGGTCGCGGACGCGGACGCGAGCTGCGGCAGCAGCGCGCTCAGCGCCTCGCCGACGAACGAGATCCCCAGCATCGAGTTGGCGATCTCACCGCTGCTGCGACCGGTGAAGAACCGGGCCGGCAGTCGCATGAGCCGGTCCCAGATCGCCATGTGCGTGCCGGACTGCAACCGGCCGTCCAGCCGCAGCAACCGCAGGTTCTGCATCACACCGACCAGTCCCGCGACCACCGCGGCGCTGAGCATCAGCGCGAGGAAGCCGAACAGCCCGTCCACCTCGCCCTGCCGGGCCAGCTGGCCGAGCACCTCGCCGGTGGCCAGCGGCACGCCCAGGCCCAGC
The DNA here is from genome assembly GCF_040652815.1 of Micromonospora sp. NPDC048169. Taxonomy (NCBI): domain Bacteria; kingdom Bacillati; phylum Actinomycetota; class Actinomycetes; order Micromonosporales; family Micromonosporaceae; genus Micromonospora; species Micromonospora sp. NPDC048169. Next base: position 72,695 of record NZ_JBEZMS010000006.1, on the reverse strand, counting down.
ACCGCCACGCAGGCGGCGGCGACCAGCAGCCCCCGCACGTCGCGGGCCGCGCCCACGAGCCCGGCCCGCAGCAGGTGACGCATCCGGGCGACCGGCGGCAGCGGCGCCTGCACCTGGGTCGCCTCGGCGGCCAGCGCCGCTGCCCCCGCCGCGTCGATCGGCCCGTACGCGCGGGTCTCCGGGTCGACGTGGTGGTAGCGGCCGCGACGGAACAGCAACGGCACCGCGACGGCGGCCGACGGATCGTCGCCGGTCCGCCACCCCACCAGCGGCCCCAGGTCCCGCCGCCACCACCGGTCCGGAAGCCGCACCTCGCGCAAGAAGAGGCTGGACGCCCGGGACACCGCACGCACCGCCGCCCGGTCGTCCAGCGGCGCGCGGCCGCGGTCCGCCGGCTCGTTGACCGGGCTGCCCATCCCCTCGGTCACCACCCGGAGCACCGAGGCCGCCCGCCCGTACCTGTCGAAGCCGGCCTCCGGGTCCGGGACCGCAAGCGCAGCGCCCGCGCCGATCACCCCGAGTGACCGGCGGGCCGCCGCGGCGAGGATCTCGGCGTCGATCTGCCGACGCCGTTCCACGCCGTTCAGCAGTGCCGCGTCGGCCTCCTCGATCCGGCTCTCCACCAGCCGCAGCAGCCGCACCACGTGCTGGTCGACAGCCGACCGGAGCTGGCCGGTGACCAGCAGGTCCCAGCTGCCGTGGCTCTCCACCGCGCACGGCGACTCGGCCACCACCCAGTCCCGCTCGGCGATCAGCAACAGCTCGCGCTCCCCCGACACCTCCGCCGGGCCCCCGTCGTTGCGGCGCAACTGCCCGCCGGCACTACGCAGCCACCAGGCGCCGCCGGTGGAGACGAGGGTGCTCCCCTGCGCCAGCGACACGATCTCGTGCCCGCTCAGGGTGGACGCCTCCCGGGGCGCCTGCCCCCGCCGCAGCGCGTCGGCGACGGCGACGAGCACAAGGTCCACCGCCGCGACCAACTCCGTGGCGGCGCCGCGCGCCCGCGGCGAGACCTCCTCGTCCGCCGGAAGGCCGGGCCGGACCTGCCGCTCCAGGAGGGACAGGTGTGGCCGGGGCAGCGCGCGCAGTTCCGTGCCGGGCAGCGGCACCAGGATCAGCTGCCACACGCCGATCGCCGTGGACGTCGGCACCAGGCCGCCCGCGGGCAGCCGGGCGACGTGGTGCCGACGGGACGGGTTCAACCCGGTCCGGCGCACCGCGAACAGGTCGGCCTCGCCGCCGGTCACCAGCCAGCCCGCCACCGGGTCGTCCAGGCGGCAGACCTCGCGTACGCCCTCGGCGCAGAAGCCGATCAGGCTACCCGCCGCGGGACCCTCCACCGCGCCGCTCATCAGCGTCTCCTCGTGTCGTGGCGGTCAGTGGTCCCGGACCAGGCGCGCGTACGCGCCGTCGCGGGCGACCAGTTGCTCGTGGGTGCCGCGCTCCACCTCCCGGCCGCCGTCCAGCACGACGATCAGGTCGCAGTCGCGGACCGTGGACAGTCGGTGCGCCACGATCAGGCAGGTCGCCCCCCGGCGGCGCAGGTGCAGATCGATCCGGCGTTCGGTCTCGGCGTCCAGCGCGCTGGTGGCCTCGTCGAGCACGAGGACCCGGGGATTGCGGACGAGCGCGCGGGCGATCTCCAGCCGCTGCCGCTGCCCGCCGGAGAAGTTGCGGGCGTTCTCCCGTACCGGACCGGCCAGGCCGCCCGGGCGGGCCGCCACCTCGTCGTATAGGCAGGCGTCGGTCAACGCGGCGACGACGTCCTCGTCGGCGACGGTGAGGTCCCACATGGTGACGTTGTCGCGGATCGTCCCCTCGAACAGCCGCTGGTCCTGGTCCACCATGGCCACCGTGGCCGCCCACAGGCCGTCGTCGGTGGCCGTCCGTTCCAGGCCGTCCACAGTGACCCGCCCGGTCCACGGGCGGTAGAGCCCGGCGACCAGCCGGCCCACAGTCGACTTGCCGCTGCCGGACCGCCCGACGAGCGCCACCCGGGCGCCCGGCGGCAGGTCCAGACTGAAGTTCTCCAGCAGCGGGCGACCCAGCGGGTTGTAGCCGAAGGTGACCTCCTCGATGCGCAGGTGCCCCTCCATCGGGGTCAACCGCCGCGCGGGCCGGTCCTCGGCCGGCGGCAGCGGGTACCGCTCCACGTCGCGCAGCCGGTTGAGGTCGGCGCTCATGTCCTGAAGCCGCGAGCCCAGCGCGGTCAGGTTGCCCAACGGCCGGTTCATCGCGGCGGCCAGGCTCTGCATGCCGACCAGGACGCCGACGCTCATCGCCTCCGCCACCACCTGCCGGCTGCCCAGCCCCAGCAGCACCGCCGTGGTCCCCGAGGCGAGGAACGCGGGCAGGACGGAGAGCACCGCCGTCGGCACCCCCAGCCGCTGCTGGCGGGAGGCGACTGTGGCGTGCCGCGCCGCGAACCGGGCCACGGCGCGTTCCTCCTCGCCGCCGGCCTTCACCGTCTCGATCATCTGAAGCGTGGTGTAGACGGTGGTCACCATCTTGCTGCGGTCCGCCTGGAGGCCCGCGACGGCAGTCGACCGGGTCGAGGCGACGTAACGCAGCACGCTGACGTTCAGCCCGGCGAGGACCGCCGCGCACAGACCGAGCAGCAGGTCGTACTGGCAGAGCAGCGCCCCGTACGCCAGCACCAGTCCGGTGTCCACGACTGTGGTGGCCGCCCGGCGGGTGAGCACCTCGGCGACCACCTCGTTGCCCCGGACCCGTTGGCCGAGGTCGGCGGCCTGCCGCTGGTCGAAGAAGGCCGGCGGCAGCCGCAGCAGATGCCGGAAGAACCGGGCGGCGCTGCTCAGGGCGAGCGCCGTCTCGGCGCGTACGGTCAGGCGCTGCTGGAGCAGGCTGGCCAGGAAGGTCAGCACCGTCGCCACCGCCACCGCCGCCACCAGCCCGGCGAACGCGGCCCGGTCCTCCTGCAACAGCACCCGGTCGACGAAGACCTTCGCCATCACCGGGATGGTCAAGCCGACCACGGCGATCAGCAGGCCGAGCAGCAGCATCTGCGCGATCGCCGAACCCGGGCCGCGCCACCGCTGCGCCAGCGCCCGCAGCAGCCGGTATCGGGTGCCGCCCGGCCGGAACTCCGGGCCGGGCTCCATGGTGAGCGCGACGCCGGTGAAGGCGCCGTCGAACTCCTCCCAGCTCACCGCGCGCGGCCCGGTGGCCGGGTCGTTTATGTAGACCTTGCGGCCGAGCCCCTCCAGCACCACGAAGTGCTCGAACCGCCAGAACAGCACCGCCGGCAGCGCGACGGTGGCCAGGCCGGCCAGGTCCATCTGGAAACCCTTGGCCACCATGCCGTACTTGCGGGCGCCCCGGAGCACGGTGGCCGCCGTGGAGCCGTCCCGGCTCACCCCGCACACCCGGCGCAGCTCCTCCAGGGGTACGTGCCGGCCGTGGTGGGCGAGCAGGATCCCCAGCGCGGCGGCGCCGCACTCCACCGCCTCCATCTGGATCAGGGTGGGCGTACGCACCCGTCGGCGGCGGATCCGGGGAATCTCCGGCGTCGCGGTGGCGGCTGTCGTCGGCGCGGTCATCGGCCCAGCAACCAGTCGATCGGGTGCTCCCGGTCCACTGTGAACCAGGCGGTGACCTCGCTGGCCGAGTTGAGCTGGAACGGTGGCGGGGACTTGGTCCAGCGCAGGCCACCCGGCGCGGCCGGGTCGGGTTCCAGGGTGACGGTCACCCGCACCACGCTGCCCCGGGCGAGCAGCCGCCGGACGTCCGGCCCGGTGCCCAGGAAGGCGCGCAGCGAGGCCTCCGTCTCCGGGAAGGCGCCGATGGTGGTCACCCGCCCGGCCAGGGTGCCGAACACGTTGCGCGGCGCCGCCGCGGCGGCCACCTCGACCGGTACGCCCGGTTGCAGCAGCGGCGCGGCGACGGCCGGGGCGTAGACGACCGCCTGCAACGCGTCCCCGGCGGTGTCCAGCCGCTCCAGGTCGGCCAGGTGCGTGCCGGGGGTGACGATCTCGCCCTCGGACACCAGCCAGGCCACCACGTACGCGTCACCCGGCGCGTTCTCCACCCGCACCTTGCCGTCCATCGACCGCAGGCTGTAGAGGGGCGTGCCCTTCGTCACCCGCTGGTGCGGTGACGCCCACACCTTGGTGACCTGACCGCTGTCCAGCGCGTCGAGTGCGGAGATGCCGTTGGAGTGGATCAGCACGCCGGCCGCCTCGACGGTCCGGGGCACCACCGTACGCACCGACCAGACCCCGGCGGCGACCACGACGATGAGCAGAGCGGCGGTGGCCAGCCAGTTCGGCACGGTGGTCAGCCGGACCGCCCGGTCGAGCTGCTCGGGCGCCTCCAACTGGCGCAGCGCCTGCCGCCGGAACTTCACCGCCGGCCTCCCGCGCCGGCGGGGTGGCGGGAGCCGAGCAGGAAGTCCGCCACGCTCGGTTCGACGAGCGGGTCGAGCCCGGACAACTCGGCGAAGGCCTGGGAGTCCCCGGCGCCGAGAGCACACGGCGCCAGTCCCATCGCGGTGGCGACGAGATACATCTGCTGGGTCAGCACACCAGCGTCCTTGAGAATCATGGCGTAGCTCATCCCTTCGTACTTCCACATCAGCCGCTGCACGCGCGCGGTGACCACCAGGACCGTCTGCGGCGGCCGGGGCATGGCGCCGGCCGCCCGGGCGTACGCCAGCAGCCGGTCGGCGGCCACGCCCCACCCGGCGACCGGTTCCAGCCGGTGCCCGACGGCGTCGTAGTGGTAGAGCCCGGGGTCGAGCCCCGCGCAGCGCGCGACCAGCGGATAGATCTCCAGCTCGTAGACCCCGCCGCCGCCGGGGTAGGGCCGGTGGCCCACCTCCTGCCCGCCGGCCTCACCGGCGACAGTGGTGTGCTGCGTCCGGTACAGGAACTCCGCCAGCCGGTCCAGCGGCAGCGGCGCGGTGTCGTCGTGCTCGCGTACGGTGCGCCGCTCCGCGACGACCTGGCTGAACGCGGGTTCCGCCTTGGCGATCGTCGCCAGGTCGGGCAGCGGCAGCTCGATCGCCCGGTCCCCGTCGTACGGGCGGCGCAACGGCTGCGGCGCGAAGCGCTCCCGCATCCGGTAGGTGCCGCCCACCGGCAGCGCGTGCCGGCCGGCCCGGGAGCGGTGGTGCAGCCGCAGCTCCTCCGGTGACCAGTACGCCAGCGGCGCGTCGTCGTGCTCCGCCTCGTACTCGGCGTCGGTGACCAGGATCCGGGCGGTGGCCAGCTCGTCGAGCACCCGGCCGGCGGCCTCCGGCGACACGCCGAGCGTGCGGGCCACCGTGTCGGGTCCGAGGCCCGGCACCGCGGCGGCCAGGACCGCACCGAGGGCGGCGTCGGCGCAGCCGACGGTGAGGGTGCTCAGCGACGACGCGGCCACCAGCGTTCCCCGTTCGTGCTGGAGGGTGGCGAAGCGGGAGAGCCGGTAGCGGACCCCGGGGGTGTGCGGACGGCTCTCCGGCAGGCTGCCCCGGCCCAGGCCGGTGGGTACGAGGTCGAGCAGCGGCCGGTCGTCGACCTGGACGCGGCGTTCCAGCCAGCAGTGGGCGAGCAGCCGGCGCAGCAGCAACTGGGCCGGCAACACCCGGCTCTCCCCCTCCAGGCCGCTGATCAGCCGTCCCACCTCGACGTCGCCGACCCAGTCGGCGGCGAGCCGCAGCAGCAGCGCCCGCCGGCCCATGCCCGGTCGCTCCAGGGTGAGCCGGAAGCGGGTCTGCCGCAGCACCAGCGAGCCGTCCTCACCGAGCCGCAGCTCGGCGTCCCGGCGCAGCCGGTACGACTCCTGCACCGGCGGGCCGGCGGCGCCGGTCACGACGGCCACCGGCCGGTCGGGTCCGCCACGGTGCTCATCCCCACATCCCTTCCACGTTCCCGGCGGGCCGGGAGCGCCGGTCAGAAGAACACGTTCAGCGGATTGGCCGACGTCTCGTCGGCGGCCAGCGGGGTCCGGCCCAGTCGGCCCGGCACGTCCCACAGCCGTCCCGGGCCGAGCCGGCGCCAGAAGTGCCGCATGCCGGGCACCACGACCTTCACCACCGCCAGCTCCACGTCCGGACGGGACTGGTCGACGACGATCACCTCCAGGCCGGCCCGCTCCGCCCGGCGTACGCACCGGCGCACGTCGTCGCCCACGTCGCCGGTGGTCAGCGCCGGATGGTCGGCGAGGGTGCGCGACGGTCTGGCCGGATCCGGGGACAGCCAGGGCTGGTCGGCGACCCGTACGGTGCCGAACCAGCGCGTGGTGTCCGGGTCGCCGACGCCGTACCGGTTGGGGCCGGAGCCGGGCCCGCCGACGGCGGGCAGGAACTGGTTCACCTCGGTGAGCGCGCGGGTCAGCGCGACCCGCGCGTCCAGGTGCGCGCCGAAGCCCACCAGGACGTCCTCCGGCCCGCCGTCGACCCGCCGGGACACCGCGGCGAACACCGGTATGCCGAGGTCGGCGGTCAGGTCGAGGGCCCACAGCTCCCGGTTGAGGACTCGGGCGTGGTGGTCGGCGCAGGCCACCGCCCACGGGTCGGCGAACGAGGCGAGGTCCACCCCGGGCATCCGGGACCTGTGGTACCACCACAGGGCCACGCTGTCCCGCTCCACGAGTTCGCAGAAGCCCTGCACGATCGCCTCGGACAGGTTGCCGCCGGCCGCGCAGCCGTTCGAGTCGGCCGAGCACACGCCCAGCCCGGTCAGCTCCGGATGGCCGTACCAGCAGTACGCGGCGGGCAGCTCGCGCGGCTGCCGCCGGGTCAGCGACCAGCCGGTGGTCCAGTCCAGCTCCACGTCGTCGGGCAACGGGCGGGGAACCCGGTGCAGGTGGCCGAGGTCGCGGTTGAGCCGGTTCCGGTCGGCGTACTGCCGCTGCGAGAACAGCAGCAGCTCCCGCAGGTGCACCGCGCGGTCCGGACCGAGCTGCCGGTAGGCCGCCCGGTGCACCGGACGGTCGCCGCGCCACACCCCGCAGTAGCGCTCGACCGCCTCCCCGATCGCGCTCATCCGGGCCTGGAGGTCGGTCCGGCCCTTGCCACCGCTCTGCCCACGCAGGTTGCGGCGCAGGCCGTCGAGCCGGCTGGGCTGGGCGAAGTTGTGCCCGGCGGAGTAGGTGTGGGTGACGCCGTTGTCGGTGGCCTCCAGCGGGGTCAGCCGGCTCACCACGCCCAGGTACCTGCTGACGTGGTGCACGAGTGCCGCGTACGTCTCGGCGGCGTCCCGGGTGCGGGACTCCCCGGACCGGCTGGGCTGGGCGCCGCTCGGCGGCAGGTCGATGCGCGGTTCGGCCTTGCGGACGAGGTCCGGGTCGCCGCACGCGGGGCACTGTGGTTGGCGCACCAGCCGGTGGCTCTCCGTGCTGAGGTCCCGGGTGTCCAGGGCGACCATCCGGCCGGTGAGGCGGGGCGACGTGCCGAGCACGGCGAGCACGGCGAGTTCGGCGGCGAGCAGGCCGGCGGCCGTGGTGGCGAGTCCGGGCAGGACCGCCCGTCCGGGCTGCGGCAGCGGGCCGGCCGGGTCCTGGGCGCCGAGGAAGGCGTTCACCTGCTCGTTCTCCTGCCAGCGTTGCCTCAGGCAGGCCCAGCAGCCGGTACGGCCCGGCACCAGGTGCGGGCCGAGGAAGATCACGTTTCCGTGCGGCCGGGCCAGTGTCCACGCGCGGCCGGCGGCCAGGTGACGGTCGTTCATCGGCGCGAGCCGGGGGTCGAGCATCGACGACGGCAGCACCAGCACCTGGGCGTCGTCATCGCCGAGGTCGGCCGATTCGGGCCCGGCCACCGTCACGGCGAGCCCGAGGGCACGCAGCGCGTCGGCCGTCTCGGCCACCCGCGGCGCCCCGAGGTCCACGACGGTGACCTGGCCGCCGGCCATCCACCGCCGCCCCGCCTCGGGCGGGACCCCCCGGGCGTCCCAGCCGGCGGCCTCGGCCGGCGAGGTGTGCGCCGGGCCGGACGCCAGCAGGCCGTGGTCGCGCAGCCGGGCGAGGGCGGCGGCGACGGCGGCGACCGGGTGCCGGGTGGCGAGCCGGGCCACCACGTCGGCCAGCGGCGCGGCGCCGTCGAGCTGGCCGGCCAGGTCCGCGGCGACCGGATCGTCGACCAGCAGGCTTCGGGTCTCGCCCAGCACCACGAGCGGGCCGTCGGGCAGTCGCACCGGCAGGTAGTCCGATCGGAAGCGCGGACGCCACATGGTTCCTCCCGAGCCTGGTGGCCGGAGCGCGGCACCGCCGGCCCCGCCGGCGATCACGGTTGCTGCCATCGTCGCGTTCGGAGCGTCCGATCCCGCGTGATGCCACCGGTTTCAGCCGTCGGCGGGACGGTGCCCGGTCAGCCGGCGGTGACTGTCAGCGCGGTGTCGTTGAGTCCCAGCACCGAGGTGCCGGTGGCCTGCGCCGGTACGAGCAGCAGGAAGGTCTCCACCCGGGTGACCCGGATCGACTTGCCGCGCACCGCCGTACGGTGGCCGGTGGCGATCAGGTCCGGGCTCTGCGGGACCATCTGGACGGTGGCCGGGCCGCCGGGCGCCGGGCTCAGCGTGTCGGCGGCGTGGATCGTCAGGAAGGTCAGCGTGCCGGCCGGCGTGGTGACCGCGCAGTCCGACCACTTCGCCCGGTCCAGGGTCCGCCGGACCCCCGCACCGGCACCGGCGAGTTGCTGCCCGTAGACCTCCCAGCCGCCGGCGAACTGACCGTCGAGCAGCGGGCTCGACGCGAGCAGGGACCGGTTGCCGGTGGTCGACCCGATGCTGCGCGCGAAGACCTCGGCGGCGAGGGCCCGCCGGCTGGTCTCGTCCAGGGCGGCGCCGCCCGCCGTGGCCGCCCGCCCGTCGATGCTCCGGGCGGCCACCAGCGCGGACTGGGTGACCTGGACGTTGTGGCTGAGCTTCCACTGGCCGTCCGCGCCGAGCACGAACTGGCTGACGTCGGTGGGCGCCAGTTCCGAGCCGGCCAGCTTGAGGGTGGCGGTGACGAGGAAGCAGGACGGGTCGCCGGGCGGCACCGCGAACGCCGGGTTGATGTGCTGGAACGACGGTTGCGTCTGCTGGTTGTAGGCGGCCCGGCGGACCGCTGCGATGCTGAGGTCGAGCGAGGGCGGGACCTCCTGGGTCCGCAGCGTCTCGACGTCGCCGGCCACCGAGGCGGCCGAGTCTGCCTGGTCGAAGGCGGTGAGCACCAGCGCGGCCCGGTCCCGGCCGAAGGCGGCCGGGTCGTCGGGGGCCGGGGTCGCCGCGTCCACCGGCTCACCACCACAGCCGGTCAGGACGAGCAGCGCCACTGTGGCGGCGGCGAACGGCATCGCCGGCACGGCGAGGATACGCGGGCCCCTGACGGATCTTCTGCCCAGCATCTCGTCCTCCATCCACAACCGGTGCACGGGAATCGCGCCCGGTGCAGTCGAGTATGTGAGCGGCGGTCGGCCCCTGCCGGTGGCGGCGCGGCCTCGTGCTACCCGGCCCGTGGGCGTTGCACGGAACGACGTCATCCCGCGCGGGCAGCGGTCACCGATCGGTGTCATCGAGCCGGGCGACCCAGGCGACCAGCCCTGACCGGGAGGTGACGCCGGCCTTGCGGTAGATCCGGGTCAGGTGCGCCTCCACGGTGCGCGGGCTGATGTTGAGCTGCCGCCCGATCAGCCGGCTGGTGACTCCGGTCGCGGTCAGCCGCGCGATGTGCCATTCCCGGTCGGTGAGGGCGGCAGCCGCGCGCGGGCCGACCGGCCGGGCCAGTCGCAGGCCGACCCGTTCCGTTCCGCACCATCCGGCCAGTTCCAGCGCGCGGCGGCGGGCCCGCGCCGCCGGGCCGGGCTGTTCCGCGGCTTCGGCCGCCCGGGCCAGGGAGGCCAGCGCCAGGCTGCGCCGCAGGGCCATGCCGCCGGAACGGAACAGGTCGACAGCGGTCTCCAGGTGGAGCTGCGCCGCCGTGATCTCGCCGCGGGCGAGCAGCACCTCGCCGTACGCCGACTCGGCGAAGCCCCGCTGCCCGGGCAGGCCCACCTGCTCCGCCTCGGCCATGGCCAGCCGCGCCTGCCGTTCGGCGCCGGCCACGTCGCCCGCGGCGAGCGCGGCGGAGCAGAGCAGTTCGTGCCACATCGGCCGGACGGCGGGCTGGAGGCGGCTCAGCCGGCTGTCACCGCCGGCCGAGTGCACCAGTTCGGCGCAGGTCGCCGGGTCACCGGCCAGCAACGCGGCAGTCGCCAGGGCGGTCGCCGCGGCACGGCCGCACCAGGTGGCCGGGTCGGTGGCGATTCCGACGGCGCTGCGGCCCAGCGCCACCGCCCGGTCGTCGTCCCGGGGGTCGCCGCGCCAGGCCGTCGCCTCCGCCTCGGACGCCAGGGCGAAGCTCAGCAGGTGGTGGCTGCCGATGCGCCGGGCGACGATGCCCGCCTCGGTGGCCAGTCCGATGGCCGTGCCCAGCAGGCCCGCGTGGTACGCCACCTGGCTGCGCGCGAGCAGGAGCTGGCAGAGCCCGTCGTCGCGGTGCGAGGCGCGGACGAGCGTCAGCCCACGGTCGAGGTGCCGCACCGCGTCGGCCGGCCGTTCGAGGTACGACTCGCTCAGGCCGAGCGCGGTGAGGCAGTCGGGGTGGTCGCGCAGGTCCCGGTCTGGGAGCGAGTCGACGATGCGGCTTCCGGCGTCGAGCAGCCCACGCGCCTCGTCGAGCGCGCCGTCGTGCACGGCGGCCAGGCTGCGTACGGCCAGGAGGCCGGCCCGGTCGACGCCCGAGCCGCCCGGATCCGCGGTGAGCGCGTCGGGCAGCGCGGTCACGGGGCGGCCGGCCAGGATGCCGGCGACACCGATCTCGGTGGCGAGCCGGTAGCCGCCGGTGGGCCCGGTGCCGGCCGGCAGGGCGGCCAGCTCGCGCCGGCTGATCGCCGCCGCCTCCGCGTAGTTACCGAGCAGGCGTTCCACCCGCGCCCACAGCGCCACCGCGCGGGCCCGTCGTCCCTCCTCGTCGGCGGGGAACAACGGCACGATCTCCTGGAGCAGGGCCCGGCTCTCGGCCAGGTTGCCCGCCTCGCCGGTGATCTGGGCCAGCGCGAGCGACACGTCGCGGCGGCGCTGGGTCGAACCGGCCGTCGGCCGCAGCGCCCGCAACGCCTGCCGCAGCCAGTGGACGGCCAGATCCGGCGCCTCACGCCGGATCTCCTGTGCGGCCCGGGAGAGCACGTCGGCGCAGCGTTCGGCCCAACGGCCGTTCGGCAGGGCGAGCAGGCGTTCCGCGTAGCGCGCCTGGTCCACCGGCGGCGCGCCGAGATCGACGAGCGCGGTGAGCGCCCGCGCGCAGGCCTCCACCCGCCACGCCGGGTCGGTGTCCTGGGCGACCGCCATCCGCAGCACCGGGTGCCGGAGGGCGAACCGTCCGGTGCCGGGTACGCGGCGGATCAGGTCGAGCCGGGCCAGCCGCCAAGCGGCCTCGACCGCCTGTGCCGTCGGCACCTGCGCCACCTCGGCCAGCAGCTCCGGGGCGAAGGGCGCGTCGACGATCGCCCCGGCCCGCAGGCAGGCCAGCTCGACGGGCGGCAGGTCGGCCCACTCGCGGCGCAGGGCGGCCACCGCCGCGTCGGGCAGCCGGGCGCTCTGCGCGTCGCGGATCGGGTCGGTGCCGGCCGGAGCGGGTCCGCCCGGAAGCGCCGCCAGGTAACCCGGGTTGCCGCCGGTCAGGTCGTACCGGGCGCGCAGTTCCGCCGGATCGGCGTCGGGGTGCAGGAGCGCGACCTCGGCGAGGCTGAGCGGCAAGAGTTCGATCCGGTCGTGGGACGCCGGCTCCGGATCGGCGTTCTCGTCGGATTCCGGCGGGCCGAACGGCATCGGGGTCGCCGTCTGCCTCGGGCGGTAGACGAGCACGAGCAGCAGCGGCGCCGGCACCGGATACCGCAGCAGGTGGGCGATCAGGCCGGCGGAGGAGGCGTCCGCCCAGTGCAGGTCGTCGAGGACCAGCACCAGTCCGTCCCGGGCAGCCAGCCCGATCAGCCGGCGGGCCGCCTGGTAGGTCCGGAACCGCCTGACGTCCGACGCCCGCTCCGGTGCCGGTGGCGGCGCGGCGGCCTCCGCCCAGTTCTCCGCGGGTCGCCCGGACCGCAGCCCGCGCCGAGGTGGCTGGCCCTTCGTGAGGGCGTGCCGGAACACGTGGAAGGGAACTCCCCGCTCGTCCGGTGCGCACGTCCCGACGGCCCAGACGACGGCGGGGGCGCATCGTCGCAGGGCCTCGTGGACCAGGCGGGTCTTGCCGACACCCGGCTCGCCGACCACTTCACACACCATCTGCCGGCCCTGGCCGAATGCCGCGTCCCGGACTTTCCCGATACGCGCCAACTGCGATTCCCGCCCGGCGAAGCACGGGCCCGTTGACGCATTTCCCAGCCCAGGTGTCATCACGCAGATCAGACGCTTTCCGGCACACTCCATAGGGGATGGTCGAACTATAGCGGCGGAGCGCCGCCGAATGTCACGGGCCCTGAGGCGGTCGGGCCCTTATTTCATCGAAGTGCCGGAACGGCGATTCTTTCCGAGACCGCACCACAGCCCGCAGAAGGGACTGGTCACTACAAGGGCGGAACGATACCGATATCGCCATGATTATGCGCGGCCATGCGAACCGGCCCGAAACCGATATCGCCGACTTCCGCCAATTTCGGCGAGGCCGAGGCGGGTGACGGGCACCTGGGAGACGAAATGGAAAATGCGCGGGGTTCCCACCCCATGGAAACGGGCGGAGCACGGTCAGCGGAAACGGACGCTCCGCCCAGCCCTCGCCCAGCCCGGCGGGAGCACCGGGCTCACCTGCCGCGATTGAGACGGACGATGGCGCCGTTCAGCGCGGTGGCGAAGAGGGTCCACGCAACGTACGGGGCCAGTGCGGCTCCGGCCGGACCGTCGGTGCGCGCCGCGCGGCGCAGCAGCGCCAGGTTGGACAGGTTCAGCGCGGCGATCTCGGCCAGCGCGGCGGCCGGTCTCCGGGCACCGAAGAACAGGGCCGACCAGCCGGCGTTGAGCGCCAGGTTGAGCGCGTAGCCACGCGCGAAGGAGGCCCGCTCGGGCCCTTCGGAGCGGTCCAGCGCCCGGGCGCCGGCAACCGCGATCAGCCCGTACAGCGGGGTCCAGACGAGCGGGAACGCGGTGGACGGCGGCTGCCACGCGGGCTTGCGCAGGCCGCGGTACCAGCGCGAGGAGGTGGCGGACGAGGTGACGGCGGCACCCGCGGCTGCGGTCGCGGCCACCGCCGCCGCGGTCTTGACCAGGGTCGGTACTCGCATACCGCTCAGCTACCCGGTCAGCCTCGGATCAACCCGCTGGTGCGCCGCCTTCGTCCGCGATCCGTTCCGGGCACCCTCCCGGCGCACAGATCCTTCATCGGAGCACGCGTGAGTCGTAGACAATTTTCACACCCTTCGATAACCTCGCCATTCAGTGATGCTTGTCGATAGGATGCCCCATGCGACGGCTCGTGCTCTCCTTCACTCTGGCGGCGATCGGCGCCTGGACCGTGGCGCCGGCGCCGGCCTCGGCCGCACCCCGCCCGGCACCGGCACCCGTCACCGACGCGGTGACCGCCAAACTCCTCGGCCAGGCCGACGCCGCCGCCCGGACCGCCGGGCCGCAGCGGACCCGGGTCACCGTCACCCGGGCGAACGGCGGGTGGGCGTTCGGCACCGCAGTGCTGCTGGCGGACCGGTCCGCCGACGCGCACCCCACCGGGTCGGTCTTCCTCGCGCGGGCCGGCGCCAAGGGCTGGACCGTCGCCTTCGACGGCGAGGCCGCGTTCGGTGACCTGGCCGCCGCGTCACCGCTGGTGAGCCAGGACGAGAAGGCGGTGTTCCGCACGCCCGTCACCCCGATGTACGCCGGGAGCGACTTCCGGACCGGAATGGCGCTGCCGTTCGCGGTCGGGCAGACGTGGACGCTCACCGGCGGGCCGCACGGCTGGGGCGGCGGCGCGCCGTGGAGTTCGATCGACCTCTCCGGCGGCGACCAGGTGGTCCGAGCCGCGCGGGGCGGAACCGCGTACACGATGTGCACCGGGTGGATCCGGGTCATCCACGACCGGGGGTACTCGACCGACTACTACCACCTGTGGAGCAGCATCTCCGTCAACGGCGCCGCCGTCGCGCAGGGCGCGTACCTCGGCTACACCGGCACCGACGTCACCTGCGGCGGCTCCGCCACCGGCCGGCACGTGCACTTCGGGCTGCGGCAGAACTCGGCCTACGTCCCGATCGCCGGTCACGGCATCGGGAAGTGGGACATCGCCAACGGCGCCGGTGAGTACCAGGGTGGCGCCCGGCACGGGTCCGCCTTCGCCGGCGTGGGCGGCGCCCTCTACAACTACGGCGCGCTCGGGCTCAACCAGGGAGTCGTCGACGCCAACGGCGGCGGCACGCTGACCCGGCGGTCCGGTCCCGGAACGGGGTACGGCGCCCTCGGGTCGGTCGCCGACGGCGCCACAGTGACCATCGCCTGCTCCGCCAACGGCACCTCGCACACCGGCCGGTACGGCACCACAGCGCTGTGGGACCGGCTCAGCGACGGCAGCTGGGTGTCCGACGCCTACCTCTCCACCGGCGTCAACGGGCCGATAAACGGCTGGTGCTACCACTCCGGGCCGCGTGCGACCGCGCGCGGCCCGGAACCGCCACCCGTGCGAGTGGATCAGGGTGGCTGCTACCTTCCGGACGCATGGACGACTCCCCTCGCTGGTACCGCCCGGCCCCCGACCTGCTGCTCCTGGTCGGCAGCGCCACCGCGCTGCTCGGCTACCTGATCCCGTGGTTCCGCGCCAGCCGCCTCCACCAGTGGTCGTACTCGGGCTGGACCTACCTGGAGGCCGAGGGCGGCTGGACCTGGCTGGTCGTGGTGTCCCTGGCGATCGCCGTCCTCGCCGGACTCTGGGCCGGCCGGAGCGTGGCGTGCGCCAAGCTCGCGGTCGGCGCGGCGGTGGCCGGGATGTTCCTCGCCGGTGCCGTGGTCGCGGTGAGCCTGGACGCGCTGCCGGAGCGCGACAGCATCGACTGGGTCGGTGAACTGCCCTTCGAGATGGGGATGCCGCTCATGGCGATCGGATTCGGGGCCGTCGTCGCCGGGGCGGTGGGCGCCGTACGCCGACCCGTCGAGGAGTGACGCGACGTCACGCCGCCGGCAGGTCCACCACCCGGGTGGCCCAGCGGGCCATCAGCGCCGGGTCGTGGGTGATGACCAGGACCCCGGCGCCCTGCCGGCGCTGGTAGTCGCCGATGACGGCGGCGACGTGTGCCTGGGTGGAGGCGTCGAGCATCGCGGTGGCCTCGTCGCAGAGCAGGTAGTCCGGCCGGTGCACCAGGGCACGGGCCAGGCAGGCGCGTTGCAGTTGCCCGTCGCTGACCGCGTGCGGGCGGCGGGTCAGCAGGTCGGCGGTGAGTCCGACCAGCTCGGCCAGCTCCGCCGTACGGGCGGCCGCCCGCTCGCGCGGTGTGCCGGTGGCGCGTAGCGGCTCGGCGACGATGTCGGCGAGGCTCAATCGCGGGTCGGTGGCGGCGCGCGGGCTCTGGAACAGGATCGCCACGCGGGTGCGCACTTGCGCCGGCAGGCGATGGCGGACACCGTCGAGCGGTTGCCCGTCGATCGTGACGTGCCCGCTGTCCGGGGCGTGCAGCAGCGCGAGGACGCGGGCGAGCGTGGACTTGCCGCTGCCCGACGGCCCGCGCAGCCCGACCGTCTCACCGGGGGCGATGTGCAGGTCTACCCGGTCGAGGACGCGCTGCCCGCCGTACGCGACGCAGACCTGGTGCGCGGCGAGCCCGCCGGCCGGCGCGGCGCCCCGGGCGGCGGCGTCGGTGGCGTCCGGAACCGTGACCGTCATGCCGGTACCTCCTCGCGAAGCGGGTGGTGGCAGGCGACCCGGCCCGCGCCGTCGGCGGCGAGACGGGGCAGCGTCGCGCAGGTGTCGGTGGCGCGGGCGCAGCGCGGGGCGAAGGCGCAGCCGCCGGGCAGGTCGGTGAGCGCGGGCGGGTGGCCCGGCACCGGAACGAAGGCGCGGTCGGGCAGGGCGTCGAGCAGCCCGGCGGTGTACGGGTGGGCCGGGTCGTCGAACAACGCCTCGGCGGGGCGGTGTTCGACGATGCGGCTGGCGTACATCACCGCGACGGTGTCCGCGACGCGGCGCGCGGCGGCCAGGTCGTGCGTGATGAGCAGGACGGCGGCGCCGGTGTCGCAGCGGCGGCGCAGCAGGTCGAGGGTGTGGTCGACGAGCGGCCGGTCGAGGCCGGTGGTGGGTTCGTCGGCGAGCAGCACCGGCGGGTCGGGCGCGAGGGCGAGCGCGGTGGCGAGCCGCTGCGCCATGCCGCCGGACAGCTCGTGCGGGTACCGGTCGAGGGCGGCCGGGTCGAGACCGACGTCGGCGGCGATCCGGTCGGCGGCGGCGGGCGCGTCGCGGCGGGTGTGCCCGTGCGCGCGCAGCGTCTCCGCCAGCAGCTTCCGGCCGGTCCGCACCGGGGTGAGCGCGGTGGCGGGGCTCTGCGGGACGAGGCCGACGGCCCGGCCGCGTACGTGCCGGGCTAGGTGCCGTTCCCCGACGCCGATCAGATCGACCTCGTCCCGGCCCGGCGCGCGCAGGTCGGCCCGCCCGGTGACTGTGGCGTTGCGCGGCAGCAGGCCGAGCAGGGCGTGCGCGAGGACGGACTTGCCGCACCCGGACTCGCCGACCACGGCAAGCAGCTCGCCGGGCCGCAGCGTGAGGCTCAGGTCGGTGACGGCGTGCACGACGGCGTCCCGCAGCCGGAAGCGGACGGTCAGCCCGTCAACGGTCAGCAGCGCCGGGGCGGTCACAGGTGCAGCTCCGCCCGTACGCGCGGGTCGAGGCGGTCGCGCCAGCGGCCGGTGAGCGCGGCGAGCGCCAGCGTGGCCGCCACGAGCAGGAGGCCGGGGACGATGCTGGCCCACCAGGCGCCGGTGAGCAGCGACCGCTGCCCGTCGTTGATCATGTTGCCGATCGAGGCCAGGTGCGGCGGCAGGCCGAGGCCGAGGAAGGACAGCGCGGTCTCGTGCCAGACGGCGTGCGGCACCATGAGCGTGGTCGCCAGCGCCAGGCGCGGCAGCACGTGCGGCAGCAGGTGCCGGGTGAGCACCCGGGCCCGGCTCGCGCCGCCGGAGATCGCGGCGTCCACGAACGGCCGGTTACGCAGGCTGAGCAGCTCGGAGCGGACGATCCGGGCGGTGGACAGCCAGTGCGTCAGCGCGATGGACGCGATCACCGCACCCAGGCTGGGACGCAGCATCGCCACGATGAAGATGCCCAGCAGCAGGTGCGGCAGCGCGGCGACGGTGTCCACGACGCGCATGAGCGCCCTGTCGACCCAGCCGCCGACGCTGCCGGCGAGCGCGCCGACCAGGCCGCCGATGACGGCGGCGACGAGCGCCGCGACCGCGCCGACGAGCAGCGAGACGCGCAGGCCGTAGAGGCTGCGCACAGCCACGTCGCGGCCGAGGTCGTCGGTGCCGGCCAGGTGCTCCGGCGAGGGCGCGAGCCGGGTACGGGAGAGGTCGACGGCGCTCTGGTCCAGCGGCCACAGGACCGGGGCGAGCAGCGCGGCGGCCACGACACCGGCGAGCATGACGACGGCGACTGTCGTGCCCACGCTGCCGGGACGGCGCAGGCGCCGGACGCGCGCGGGGAGGGCGAGGTCAGTCATCGAGGCGTACCCGGGGGTCGGCGGCGGCGTAGGCGAGGTCGGTGAGCAGATTCGCGGTCAGCACCACGACGGCGGTGGCCAGCGTCGTGGCCGCGAGCAGCGGGAAGTCGGCGCCCAGCGCCGCCTCGACGGTGACCGCGCCGAGCCCGGGCAGGGAGAACACGGTCTCCACCAGGACCGCGCCGCCGACGAGTTCGGGCAGGTGCGTGCCGACCAGGGTGAGGAACGGCAGCAGCGCGGTACGCAGCGCGTGTCCGAACAGGACGACCCGGCCGGGCAGCCCTCGGGCGCGGGCGGCCAGGACGTGGTCGTCGCGCAGGCTCTCGGCGACCGCGTCTCGGACGAACAGCACGAACCACGGGGCCTGGGAGATCGCCAGCACTGTCACCGGCAGCACCAGGTGCCGGGCCACGTCGGCCGGGTCGGTGCCGGTGGCGGTGATGTCGGTGAGCCCCCCGGCGGGCAACCAGCCGAGGGTGAGGGCGAACACGGCGATGGCCGCGAGACCGATCCAGAACACCGGCATGGACTGCACCGCGTACGCGACGGCGTGCAGCGCCCTGTCGAACCAGCCACCCCGCCGGTACGCGGCCAGCGTGCCCAGCAGCACGCTCGCCACCAGCACCAGGGCCAGCGCGGTGCCGACGAGCAGCAGCGTCCAGCCGGCCCGGGACGCGAGCACGGACGTGACCGGCTCGTGCCGGCTGGTCGACCAGCCCAGGTCGCCACGCAGCAGGTTGCCGACCCAGCGGGCGTACCGCACCGGCAGCGGGTCGTCGACGCCCCAGTTGGCGCGGATCTGCGCCAGGTTCTCCTCGCTGGTGGTGAACGCCGCCGCGCCCGCGTACTGCTGGGCCGGGTCGATCGGGGAGGCGGCGCCGAGGGCGAACATGCCCATGCTTGTCGCGGCCAGCACCGGTACTGCGACCAGCAGCCGGCGCCGGACCACGACGCCTGCCCCGGCCAGCCGCCGGCGGCCGGTCACGACTTCTTCGTCCAGGTGTGCACGTTCCACCAGATGCTGTTGGCGACGTCGTGCTCGTGCGGCTCGACCCGCGGCGTCACCCCGGTCACGGCGTCCTTCAGCACGTACGTGTGCTGAAGGTAGGTGAGGAACACCCACGGCACGTCGGTGGCGAGCTGCTTCTGGAACGTGGCGTACGCGGCCTTGCGGGCGGCCGGGTCGGCGTTGTCCCGGCCGGCCTGCAACGCGGCGTCGGTGACCGCCGAGCGGTACGAGCCGGGGTTGAAGAAGCCCTGCCCGGCGAAGGCCGAGCTGAACAGCTTGTAGGAGACGAAGTCCGGGTCGTACGGCGTGCCGTAGCCCATGATCAGCGCGTCCTCGCCCATTCGGGGGGTGATCGCGTCCCAGGTCAGGCCCTCCGGCGTGATCTTGAGGCCGACCTTCTTCGCGTCCGCGACGACGGCCAGGGCCAGTTCCTTGCGCAGGCTGTCGGTGGCCGGGTACAGGATCGTGAACGCGGCCTGCCGCCCGTCCCTGACCCGGATGCCGTCCGGGCCGGGCTTCCACCCGGCGGCGTCCAGCGCGGCGGTCGCCGCGGCGGTGTCGGCGGCCGGCTTGCCGACGATCGACGGCTCGGCGTACTCCGACGTGGGCGGCACCGGCCCGAACGCGGGCTCCCCGGCGCCGCCGAGCACACCGGTCACCATGGCCTGCCGGTCCACCGCGACGTTCAGCGCCCGCCGGATCGCCAGGTCGGCGGTGACCGGGTTGCCCATCGGCAGCATGACGCCCCGGTAGTCGGCGGTCGGCACCTTGTGCACCCGGTAGCCGCCCCGGCTCTCGAACCCGGAGGCGAGCTTCGGCGCCAGCTCCGCCGCGTCGAACTCACCGGCCCGCGTCCGCTGGGCCCGGACGTTGTCGTCGGCGACGAACGCCACCACCACGCCGGAGTTCGCCGGCTTGCCGTCCCAGTACGCCTCGTTCGCCGCGAGCACGAGCCGGTCACCCGGGGTCCAGGACGTGAACCGGTACGGGCCGGTGCCGACCGGCTTACGGTTGAACGCGGCCTTGTTGACGTCCTGCCCGGCGAACGCCTTCGCCGGGACGATCCCCAGCGCCAGCCGTTGCGGGAACGGCGCGTAGGCGTACTTCAGGGTGAACACCACAGTCGCCGGGTCGGGCGCGGCGACGGAGGCGAGCATGTCGAGGTCGGAGCGCAGCGTCGAGTCGACAGCGGGGTCCAGCACCGCCTGGTAGGTGAACACCACGTCCTGGGCGGTCAACGGGCTCCCGTCGTGGAACAGCACGCCCTCGCGCAGCTTCGCGGTGACCGTCCGCCCGTCCGCGGAGACGGTGGGCAGCTCGCGGGCCAGCGCCGGCACCAGTTGGTTGCGGGCGTCCCGGGCGACCAGCCCGTCGAAGATCAACGACGCGCCGTCGACCCCGTAGTTGAGCACCGGATTGAGCGTGTCCGGCTCACCGGCGGTGGCGACCACCACCGTGCCGGCCCCGCTCGTGCCGGTCGACGCCGTCGGCGACGAGCAGGCGGCGGCGAGCAGGGCGGCGGCGAGCACCGCCGCCACGCGTACGGGCATGGGCCTGATCCCCACCGGCAGCTCCTTCGGACCGTCGTCCCGGCAGCAACCGGGCGGGTGCCCCGGCGAAGATCAGATCATCGCGTGCCCGGGCACCCACCCGCTGCTGCCAGCATTCTGTAGTTGCAAACTTTATGCAATAGAGCCGCGTCGACGGCCACGGCCTCCGGCGTCCCGCTCGCCAGGCGACCCGCGAGCAGGCTGAATATGCTCGACTGGTGGAGAACAGCGAACGGGCGGTAGTGGCCGGCATACTGCAGTCGGCCGAGGACGGCGCACCGGTGGAGGCGGTCGAGGCCGTCACCGCCACCATCGCCGCAGCCCTGAACGCACTGAGCGTCTCGCTGCTCATCGCCGACCTCAGCGGTCGCGCGCTGGTCCGGCTGACCCATCAGCCGGCTGACGACGGTCCCGGCCGTCGACAGGACGAGGAGGCCGCCGAGGTCCTCCCCTTCGACGGCGGGCCCTACGAGCAGGCACTACGCCAGCAGACCGCCCGGGTGATCCCCGGTCACGGCCGGTGGACGGTGGTCGCGCCGGTCACCGAGCGAGGAGAGGCGATCGGCCTTCTGGAGATCGACCTGCCCGGCGAGCCGGACGACGCGGCGGTCGCCCGGATCGCCCGTACGGCGCACGCGCTGGCGTTCGTCGTCATCGCCAACCGCCGGCACACCGACCTGTTCGAGTGGGGGCAGCGCACCACGCCGTTCAGCCTCTCCGCCGAGATCCAACGCCGGCTCCTGCCCGCCTCGTTCACCTGCGAGGCCGGCGCCTTCACGCTCTCCGGCTGGCTGGAGCCGGCCGCCAGCGTCGGTGGGGACACTTTCGACTACAGCCTGGCGCGAGACGTCCTGCACCTCAGCGTCACCGACGCCATGGGGCACGGCGTGGCGAGCGCGCTCACCGCCACCCTCGGCGTCGGCAGCCTGCGCAACACGCGGCGGCGCGGCGGCAGCCTCGTCGCCCAGGCCGAGGAGGCCAACCGGGCCATCGCCCAGCACGCCAACGTGCGCGGCGCGTACGTCACAGCCGTGCTGGGCCGCGTCGACCTGCCCACCGGCCGGTGCGAACTGCTCAACGCCGGTCACATCCCACCGATGCTGGTCCGCGGCGGCCGGGTCCTGCCGGTGGACCTGCCGGCCAACTTCCCGCTCGGCATGTTCCCCGAGGAGGGCTTCCGCAGCGGGGAGCTGTCCCTGCTGCCCGGCGACCGGCTGGTGCTGGTCACCGACGGCATGCGGGACCGCAACGCCGCCGACGTCGACCTGCCCGCCACCCTGCTCCGCCTCGCCCACCTGCACCCCCGCGAGGCGGTGCGAGCGCTGTCCGACGCGGTGCTGGCAGCCGCCGGGCCGGTCCTGGACGACGACGCCACGATGCTCGTCATCGACTGGTACGACGGTCACGGGCCACGGAACACCACCGCCGGCGCCGACCCCGCCCGCGTCAGCCCCGACGAGTGACGCTCAGCGCACCGCCGCCGGTGAGGCCTCCTCCGCCTCTCGCACCGTCTCGAAAAGTGGGATGACGCGGTCCACCGAGGTGATCGAGAAAACCTTGCGTACCGGCTGGCGCACGCCGGCCAGACCCATCCAGCCCTCGCGTTCCCGCAGGCTCTTGTAGGCGAGCACGAGTGCGCCCAGGCCGCTGGAGTCCACGAACCCGACCTGGGTCAGGTCGACGACCACCGCCCCCGCACCGGCCTCCACCACCTCGAGCAACCGGTCACGCAACTGCGGCGCGCTGGCCATGTCCAGATCACCGGCGACCTCGATCACCGGGCCGACAGGCCCCTGCCTGGTCGTCAGCGAGAACTCCACCAATCCCCCTCGACGCTAGCCGGTATGGCTGGTCCCATCCACGGTGCCAGAAGTCGGCTCCGATCGCCTCCCGTGGGTCCGGGTAAGTCACGGCGGCCGCCCGCCGGGTGGCGCAGGACACGCCGGTGCCGGTCACGTATCGAATTGTTCCGCCTTCCGAGCAACCTCGGGCGCCACAACCGACGTGACTATCCCGAATCTGATCGGAGGTCCGAATGAGTGATCGCGACACGGCGTTCGCCGAGTACTTCTCGGCGAGGCACCACGCCATGCGCGCCACCGCGTACTTGCTCTGCGGTGACTGGCACCGCGCGCGGAGGATCTGGTCCAGACCGGGTTCACCAAGCTGTACCTGGCCTGGGACCGGATCGCCCGGCACGAGGTGCTCGACTCCTACCTGCGCCAGATCATCGTCCGGTCCTTCCTCGACGAACGGCGGCGGGGCTGGTGGCGGCGGGAACGGGTGGGCACGCCCGACGCCGATTCGCCGATGCCGGCGAGTCCGCACGAGGACCGGCTCGTGATGCTCCAGGCGCTCGCCGCCGTACCGCCCCGGCAGCGGGCCGTCCTGGTCCTCCGCTACTGGGAGGACCTGCCGATCGACGAGGTGGCGGCGCTGCTGGACTGCTCGCCGGGAACGGTGAAGAGCCAGTCCGCCCGCGGCCTCGACACGTTGCGCGGTCTCCTGTCACCCGTGCACTCACCGAGCGAGAAGGGGCAACGATGAACGGAGAACAGCTGCGCGAGGCTCTTCGCGACGAGATGCTCAGCGTCGCCACGGCACCGCGACTCAGCGTCGACGGCATGCTGCGTACCGCCCGGCGGGCTCGCAACAGGCGGCGAGCCGTCCGGGCGTGCGCCGGGTCGGCGACGGCGGTTCTCGCGGTCGCGGGCGTCGTGGCCATCTCCACCCCGGACGGCGGCGATCGTCGCCCACCGGCCGCGCTGCCGCAGGCCGCCCCGCCGCCGTCGGCGGACAAAAGCGCCGAACCGATGCCGACCGGGCCCGACGGCCTGCCGCAGGAGGACCGCACCGCACGGGCGGGCACCCGGTACGACCAGGGCGCCCTGCTGCTCGACCGGCTCCTCGCCGGGGTGCCCGCCGGCTACACCGCCGAGAAGACCACGCCCGGCGGGACCGGCGAGAAGACGCCGGGGACGCATCAGGCGGACTTCACCGGCCGGGTCGACGGCGTCGAGGTGTGGAGCTACATGGCCTCTGTCGACGTGGCAAAGGGGACGTGGAAGGGACGCCTGCTCACCGAGGTGCACACGCCTGGGAACCGGCTGCCGGCCGAACCGTGCGCCCTGGCCCGTGAGTTCTGGCGCATGGGTGGCGAGTGCCAGCCGGTGACCGTCGGCGACGCGACGGTGGGCGTGGTGGTCCGGCCCGGCGCGGACGACCGGTTCGACCAGTGGGCCGCCTACCGGCACCCGGACGGCGTGGTGGTCTTCGTCGCGCAGGGCTCGTACGACAGGCAGACGCCCGCCGCGCCGCTGCCGTTCACCGCGCACGAACTGGCGGCTCTCGCGGTCGACGAACGGCTGCACCTGCGGTAGCCGCCGCACGGGCGCGCCTGAACTACCCTCGCCGCGGTGGACACTGTGGAGATCGATGCGCCTGTCGTCGGCGTGACCGTCTACCCGGACCGCGCCCGGGTCACCCGCCGCGGCGGCGTCCGCCTGGCCGCCGGCGACCACCGGGTACGCGTCGCCCCGCTCCCGCCGGGCCTGCGCCGGGACTCGATCCGGGTGGGTGGCCGGGGCGCGGTGACGGTGCTCGGGGTGGACGTGACCGCGTGGCGGCGGGCGCGCAGCACCGACGCCCAGGTCGTCGAGCTGGAACGGCGGCGCCGGGAACTCGCCGACGAGCTGGCCGAGGTCGGTGACACCGACGCGATCGAGGACCAGCGCGGTGAGTTCCTCACCCGGCTGGCCGAGCGCGCGGGTGGCACGTACGCCCGGGCGCTGGCCGCCGGCGACGCGGCCCCGGCCGACGTCGCGGCCTTCACCGACTCGGTGTCCGGTCAGCTCGCCGAGTCACGCGCCCGGCGGCGCGGGCTGGCCCGGCGGCGCACCGAGCTGGCCGAGGAACTGGCCGCTGTCGACCGGGAACTGGACGCGACGCGTGGCAAGCGGGAGCCGGACCGGCTGGCGGCCGACGTCTCCGTCTCGGTGGACGCGGACGACACCGAGGTGGAGCTGGAGCTGACGTACCTGGTGGACGGCGCCCGCTGGACGCCCTCCTACGACCTGCGGCTGGTCGGGGACACCATGACCGTCACCTGGTTCGGGCTGGTCAGCCAGGGCACCGGGGAGGACTGGCCGGAGTGCGAGCTCCAGCTCTCCACCGCCCGCCCGGCGGCGGCCAGCGGCGTACCCGAATTGTCGCCCTGGTATCTCGACCGGCTCCGGCCGCAGCCGCCGATGGCCATGTCGGCCGCGTCGTTCGGCGGCATGGTGCCGCCGCCGGCGCCCGGCGCGGCGCCGGCGGGCCGTCCGGAGACGGCGCGGGCCGCGGCGCCCCGGCCCGCGGTGCGGGAGAGCGTCGCCGAGGCCGAGCAGGGAGTGACGGCGGCTACCTACCGGCCCGCCCGGCCGGTGGCGGTGCCCGCCGACGGCGGCACGCACCGGGTCACCATCGCGGTGCTGGAGCTGCCGGCCCGGCTGGACCACGTGACCGTGCCGGTGCGCGCCGCCGAGGCGCACCTGCGGGCGACGGTACGCAACACGTCGGAGCACACGCTGCTGCCCGGCCGGGCGTCGGTGTTCCACGGCGCGGACTTCGTGGCGGCGACGCGGCTGACGACGTGGGCGCCGGGCGAGGAGACCGAGCTGGCGCTCGGGGTGGACGACCGGCTGCGGGTGGAGCGGAAGCTGTCCCGGCGCACCGAGAGCAGGGCCACGCTCGGGTCGACGCGGCGGCGGGAGGTGGAGTACCGGATCACGGTGGCGAACCACACGCCCCGGGCGGCCACGGTCGAGGTGCGCGATCAGCTACCCGTGTCCCGGGACGAGGCGGTGGTGGTACGCGAGACCACGCTGACGCCGCCGCCGGTCGAGCGTACGGAGCTGGGCGAGCTGACCTGGCGGCTGTCGCTGGCGCCCGGCGAGAGCGGCGAGATCGTCCTGGGCTTCCGGGTGGAACTGGCGAAGGGCGTCGAGCTGACCGGCTGGCGGGAGTAGCCGCGCACGCGTTAAGAAGGGCCCCTTCTTATGCGGAATGCGTTAAGAAGGGGCCCTTCCTTCGGTCTCAGAGGCGACGGCGGCCGTAGGCGCCGGCGAAGATGGCGACGCCGATGGCGGCGAAGCCGACCTGGAGCGCCAGCTCGATCCAGTCGATGCCGGCGGTGTCGTCGACACCGAACGCGCCGGCCACCAGGGTGCCGACGATCGCGGCGACCACACCGATGAGCAGGGTCAGCCAGATCGGGATGTTCTGCTTGCCCGGTACCACCAGGCGCCCGAGCGCACCGATGATGAGACCGATGATGAGCGCGGTGAAGAAACCCGTGACCTCCACGAGAGCCGTCCTTCCCTCGGATGTGTTGGCGACTGGCTGGTTGCCCAGATCAACCACTCGACCAAACCCGGAAGCCGCTTTCGTCACGGAACTGTCATGACCGCCACTGATCAGTGGTCCGAGTGTTGGCGGCGGCGGGCAGCGCCCGGCGGCTCCTCCCGGTCGATGCGCAGTTCCCGTTCCAGCTCGGCGATCACCATGCGGAGGTCGTCCAGGCGCTGGCTGATCGCGATCCGGTCCACCTCGTCCGGGATCCCGTCGCCGTCTTCGTCGTAGTCCGGGGCCAGCCCTTCGGTCATCTCCAGCCGGCGCGCCTCCTCCATCGAGTTGACGATGACGGCGATGAGGATGTTCAGCAGGAGGTTCACCGCGATCATGACGAAGCTGACGTAGTAGAGCAGCGTCCACGGCGACACCTCCAGACCCTGTTCCAGCAGGTCCGGCAGCGTCTCCAGGGACAGCAGCACGAACAGCGTGACGAGCGAGCGGCCGATGTCGCCGTACTGCTCGGGGTAACGGTCACCGAAGATCAGCCAGCCCGCCATGCCGTACACGTAGAGCGTGACGGCGGCGAGCGCGAGGAAGGCCGCGACGCCGGGCAGGCTGCGCCACAGCGCGTTGACGATGGTCCGCAGACCGGGTGAGAAGCGGACCAGACGCAGGACGCGGGCGACCCGGATGAACCGCAGCACCGCCGAGTCGCCGCGCAGGCCCGGGATGAAGATGGCCGCGGTGACCAGCAGGTCGAAGACGTTCCAGCCGTGCCGGAAGAAGTCCTGCGGGCGGCGGCCGTACGCGAGCACCCGGATGGTGATCTCCACGACGAAGATCGCCCGGAACGTCCACTCCGTCCACCGCAGCACCGGCTCGGCGGCGCCGAGGTTCGGGTACGTCTCGATGCCCAGCACGATCCCGTTGGCCATGATGAGCACCACGATGGCCACCTCGAACGGCCGGGACGCGACGAGCCGGGCACAGTGGCCGGCCAGCCCTCGTCTTCCGTCGCTGGTCCGGCGTCCGCCGCGCGGCGCCGGAACCGTGTCCCCGATCAGCGTTCCGCTCCGGAGCACCGAGGCCGGAGGACACGCGAACGACAGGGGGTAGCCACCCGGACACTTTAGTGGATCACCGATGACCGGTGCTCCGGCCCGGCCCGGCTCACAGCCAGCCGCGGCGCTTGAACAGCAGATAGAGCGCGCCGCAGACGGCGAGCATCAGGACGATCGCGAACAGGTAGCCGTACCGCCAGCCCAGCTCCGGCATGTGGGTGAAGTTCATCCCGTAGACGGTGCCGATCAGGGTCGGCGCGAACAGGATCGCCGCCCACGCGGAGACCCGTTTGATCTCCTCGTTCTGCTCGAAGCTCGCCGCGGTCAGGCTGCGCATCTCCTCGTTCTGCGCCTGCGACACCAGCGTGGCGTTGACGGTGAGGATGTTCTGGAGCAGATGCCGGAACCCGTCCACCCGCTCCACCACCTGGGTCAGGTGGTCGGCCACGTCACGCAGCCGGCGGCGCAGTTCCTCGTCCGTGCCGTACCTGTCGAAGCCGTGTGTGAGCTCGTCCACGACCTTCAGCAGCGGCCGGGCGGCCCGCTGGAACTGGATCACCTCGCGGCTCAGCTCGTAGATGCGGCGGCTGGCGTTCGGGTCGCCGCCGAACACCTCGGTCTCGATCTCGTCGATGTCGTTCTCCAGCCCGGCCACCACCGGCGCGTAGCCGTCCACCACCCGGTCCAGCACGGCGTAGAGCACGGCTTCCGGGCCGAGCGCGAGCACCTCCGGCTCGGCCTCCAGCCGCCGCCGTACGCCGGCCAGGTCGGGCGTGCCGCCGTGCCGCACGGTGATCACGAAACCGGGGCCGAGGAACAGGTGCAGCTCGGCGAACTCGACCGCGTCCCGCGCGTCCAGGTAGCGGGCGGCGCGCAGCACCACGAACAGGGTGTCGCCGTAGCGTTCCAGCTTGGGACGCTGGTGGGCGTTGATCGCGTCCTCGACGGCCAGGTCGGGGAGCTGGAACTCGGCGGCCAGCGTGGCCACCTCCTCCCGGCCCGGCCGGCGCAGCCCGATCCAGGCCATCGCGTCGTCGAGCTGTTGCAGGCAGCGGAACGTGTCGGCGAGGCTGACCGGCGACGCCCGGCGTACGCCGCCGACGTAGACGCCGCTGTCGACCAGCCCGTCGGGGCGCTCCGGTTCGGCCACGCCGGCGTCGATGGCGTGCTCGTCCAGTTGCCGGCCGAACCCCTCCGAGGACCGGTTGTCCGCCATGCCCCTCCCCCGCCGCCCGACCGGCTCGCCGAATCCCCCGCCGGCGCCCGCGCAAACGTCAGGGGCGGTAGCGGTAGCCCATGCCCGGCTCGGTGATCAGGTGCCGGGGCCGGGCCGGGTCGTCCTCCAGCTTGCGCCGCAGCTGGGCCATGTACTGCCGCAGGTAGTTCGTCTCGTGGTGGTACTCCGGTCCCCACACGTCGTGCAGCAACTGGCGCTGGCTGACCAGCTTGCCCGGGTTGCGCAGCAGCTTCTCCAGCATCGCCCACTGGGTGGGGGTGAGCTTGACCTCGACGCCGTCGTCCCGGGTGACGGTCCGGTCGGCCAGGTCGACGGTGTGGCGGCCGATCCGCAGCGCGGGCACGGCGGGCGAGGCGGGGGCGAGCCGCCGGGTCACCGCGCGGATGCGGGCCAGCAGTTCGTCCACCCCGAACGGCTTCGTCACGTAGTCGTCGGCGCCCGCGTCGAGCGCGGCCACCTTGTCCTCGCTGCCGGCCCGGCCGGAGAGCACGATGATCGGCACACCGGTCCAGCCGCGCAGGCCCCGGATGACCTCGGTGCCGTCCAGGTCGGGCAGGCCGAGGTCGAGCACCACCAGGTCCGGCGGGTGCCCGGCGGCGGCCTTGAGCGCGGCGGCGCCGCTGTCGGCCACCTGCACGTCGTAGCCCCGGGCGCGCAGGTTGATCCGCAGGGCGCGCAGGATCTGCGGCTCGTCGTCGACGACCAGGATCCGGGTCATTCCCGCTGCCCCTCCGGCTGGCTGGCGGCCGGCAGCCGCAGCACCATGGTGAGACCGCCACCGGGCGTGGTCTCCGGGGTGATGCTGCCACCCATCGCCTCGGCCAGTCCCCGGGACAGCGCCAGCCCCAGACCCACCCCGGTCTGGTTGTCCCGGTCGCCGAGGCGCTGGAACGGCAGGAAGACGTGCTCCCACTGGTCCGCCGGGATGCCCGGCCCGGTGTCGATCACCCGCAGCTCGACCTGTCCGGCGTGCGCGCTGCCGGTGATCGCCGGCGGCCGCCCGGGCGGGCTGTGCCGCAGCGCGTTCGCCACGATGTTGACGAGCACCCGCTCCAGCAGGCCCGGGTCGGCCAGCGCCGCCGGCAGGTCGGCCGGGATGTCCGTGGTCACCTCGGCCGCCGCCGCACCCAGTTCGTCGAGCGCCAGGGGTACGGCGTCCTCCAGCCCGATCGCTGTGGCGCGCACGCCCAGCGCGCCGGCCTGCAACCGGCTCATGTCGAGCAGGTTCGCCACCAGCCGGCCCAGCCGGTCCAGCGACTCGTCGGCGGTGGCGAGCAGTTCCTCCCGGTCGTCCGCGTCGAACTCGACGTCGTGACTGCGCAGGCTGCTCACCGCCGCCTTGGCGGATGCCAGTGGCGTACGCAGGTCGTGACTGACCGCCGCGAGCAGCGCGGTCCGCATCCGGTCGGCGGCGGCCAGCGGGCGGGCGGTGGCGGCCTCCTCGGCCAGCCGTTCCTGGCGCAGCGCGACGGCGGCCTGCGCGGCGAACGCCTCGACCACCCGCCGGTCGGCCGCCTCCAGCCGCCGCCCGGCGAGCACCACGCTGAGCCGGTCGTCCACAGGCACCACCGTCTCCCCCGCGCTCGGGCTGCCAGGCGGCCGGTCGCCGACGCTCGCCACCACCCGCCAGGCGTCCGCCTCCCGGGCACGCGCCGGGCGGCCCCCGCCCTCGTCGGTCAGCTCCAGCACGCTCACCGCGCGCAGCCCGAACGTCTCCCGCAGCCGGTCCAGCAGCGCGGGCAACGGCCGCTCGCCGCGCAGCACGCTGCCCGCGACGGTGGCCAGCGTCTGCGCGTCGGCGGAGGCCCGGGCCGCCTCCCGGGTACGCCGGGCCGCCACGTCAACCACCCAGCTCACCGCGATGGCGACGCCGACGAACACACCCAGGGCGAGCAGGTTGTCCGCCTCGGCGATGGTGAGCGTCCGGTACGGCGGGGTGAAGAACCAGTTGAGCAGCAGCGAGCCGCCGAGCGCGGCGACCAGCGCCGGCCACAGCCCGCCGACCAGCGCCACGCCCACCACACCGGCGAGGAACAGCAGGATGTCGTTGGTCAGGGTGAGATCGGGCAGCGTCCGCAGCAGCAGCGTGAGCGCCGGCATGCCGAGCAGCGCGAGCGCGTACCCGATCAGCCGTCGCCGCCGGGACAGCGCGGCGGGCACCGCCGTGCCCCGGCGCCCGCGCCCCGCCTGCGGGTGGGTGACCAGGTGCACGTCGATCGGGCCGGACAGCGCGGTGGTGGTCACCCCCACGCCCCGCGCGAACACCTGCGCGAACCGGCCCCGGCGGCTCGCGCCGAGCACGAGCTGGGTGGCGTTGACACCCCGGGCGAAGTCGAGCAGCGCCGCCGGGATGTCGGTGCCGAGCACCTGGTGGTACGTGCCGCCCAAACTCTCCACCAGCACCCGCTGCCGGGCCAGCTGGGCCGGGTCGGCGCCGGCCAGCCCGTCGCTGCGCGCGACGTGCACGGCGAGCAGGTCGGCGCCCTTGCTGCGGGCGGCGATCCGGGCGGCCCGGCGGATCAGCGTCTCGCCCTCCGGGCCGCCGGTCAGCGCGACGACCACCCGTTCCCGCGCCTCCCAGGTGTCGGAGATGCCCTGCTGGGCGCGGTACGCGTCGAGCTGTTCGTCGACCTTGTCGGCCAGCCACAGCAGCGCCAGTTCGCGCAGCGCGGTGAGGTTGCCGACCCGGAAGTAGTTGCCCAGCGCGGCGTCGATCCTGTCGGGCCGGTAGATGTTGCCGTGCGCCATCCGGCGGCGCAGCGCCTCCGGCGTCATGTCCACCAGCTCGACCTGCTCGGCGGCCCGGACCACCTGGTCCGGCACGGTCTCCCGC
This sequence comes from Micromonospora sp. NPDC048169, assembly GCF_040652815.1. Lineage (NCBI taxonomy): Bacteria > Bacillati > Actinomycetota > Actinomycetes > Micromonosporales > Micromonosporaceae > Micromonospora > Micromonospora sp. NPDC048169. The sequence continues at coordinate 42,033 of NZ_JBEZMS010000006.1, read as the reverse complement.
TGGGTGGTGCCGGTGATCTGCGCGACCACGTCGTTCAGCGACTCCAGGTGCTGCACGTTGACGGTGGAGAGCACGCTGATCCCGGCGTCGAGCAACGCCCGCACGTCCTGCCAGCGCTTGTCGTGACGGGAGCCGGGCACGTTCGTGTGGGCCAGTTCGTCCACCACCACGACCTCGGGCCGCCGGGCCAGCACCGCGTCCAGGTCCATCTCGGTGAACTCGACGCCCCGGTAGGTCGTCGACCGGCGCGGCACCGTCTCCAGGTCGCCGATCATCTCGGCGGTGTGCCGGCGGCCGTGCGTCTCGACCAGGCCGATCACCACGTCGGTGCCGCGCTCGGCCCGGCGCTGGGCCTCCTCCAGCATCGCGTACGTCTTGCCGACGCCCGGGGCGGCCCCGAGATAGATCCGCAGTTCACCCCTGCCCACGCCCCCATCCTCCCTGAGCGCAAGGAAGGGCCCCCTGTTAACGCCTCGCGAGGTGAAGGGGGCCCTTCTTAACGCCTCCGTCAGCGCGCCGGGAACGCCTCGTCCAGCGCGAGGTTGAGTTCCAGCACGTTCACACCGGGCTCGCCCATGAAGCCCAGCGCCCGGCCGGTGGTGTGCTCGGCGACCAGCCGCCGTACCGCAGCCGGGTCCGCGCCGCGCTCCCGCGCCACCCGGGCCACCTGGATCTCCGCGTACGCCGGGGAGATGTGCGGGTCGAGGCCGCTGCCGCTGGCGGTGACCGCGTCGGCCGGCACGGCGGGCCGGGCCGGACCGTCCCCGCGTACCGGTGTGACGATGCCGCCCTCGGCCACGTAGTCGTGGCCGGGCCGGGCCGCCTCCACCGGCACGCCCTGCCACGTGGCGACGAACGGTGTGGCGGATGCGGCCTGGTTGACGCTCACCACGCGGGTGATCCGGCCGGTGAGACCGTCGGCGCGGAACACGGCGAGCACCGCGCCCACCCCGTCCGGCGTGCAGTACGGGCGCCGCCCGTCCACGCCGTCCAGTTCCCCGACCGCCTTGCTGCGGGCGCAGACCTGGGTGAGCAGGCTCTGCGCCGAGGTCTCCGGGTCGCCGGTGAGCGTGTCCACCACGCTCACCGGGCCGAGGTTGCCCGCCGCCGTCGAGGTCGGGTCGTAGCCGTCCCCGGCGGCCGACGGGCGGGACTGGAAGTAGCGCGGTACGGGGTTGCCGTCCGCGTCGGTGAACGACTGGCCGATCAGCGAGCTGCCGACGGTCCGTCCGCCGACGGTGCGCAGCGAGCCGTCGGCCCTGCCGTCGAGGCCGGGGAGCCGGCCCACGGCGACCAGGGAGAGCGGGTAGACCAGGCCGAGCAGCACGGTGAAGACGAGCACCGCGCGCAGGGCGGCCAGGTGCTGGGAGAGCCAACTGGGAAGGCGCATCACGAGATCCCCGGGACGAACTGGACGAGCAGGTCGATGAGCTTGATGCCGGCGAACGGCACCACGATGCCGCCGAGGCCGTAGAGCAGGAGGTTGCGGCGCAGCAACGTGGAGGCGCCGGCCGGGCGGTAGCGCACGCCGCGCAACGCCAGCGGGATCAACGCCACGATGACCACCGCGTTGAAGACGACTGCGGAGAGGATCGCCGACTCGGGGCTTTCCAGGCGCATGATGTTGAGCCGGTCCAGCGACGGGTAGATGCCGGCGAACATGGCCGGGATGATCGCGAAGTACTTCGCGATGTCGTTGGCGATGCTGAACGTCGTCAGCGCGCCCCGGGTGATCAGCAGTTGCTTGCCGATCTCCACGATCTCGATCAGCTTGGTCGGGTCGGAGTCGAGGTCGACCATGTTGCCGGCCTCCTTCGCGGCCGACGTGCCGGTGTTCATGGCGACGCCGACGTCCGCCTGGGCCAGCGCGGGCGCGTCGTTCGTGCCGTCGCCGGTCATCGCCACGAGCCGGCCCCCCTCCTGTTCCTTCTTGATCAGGGCGAGCTTGTCCTCCGGCGTGGCCTCGGCGAGGAAGTCGTCCACGCCCGCCTCGTCGGCGATCGCCTTCGCGGTACGCGGGTTGTCGCCGGTGATCATCACGGTCCGGATGCCCATCCGGCGCATCTCGTCGAAGCGCTCCCGCATCCCGGCCTTCACCACGTCCTTGAGGTGGATGACGCCGAGCGTCCGGGCCGGTTCCCCGGCGGTGTGCTCGGCCACCACGAGCGGCGTGCCGCCGCTGCCGCTGATCGCGTCGACCAGTTCGCCCACCTGCTCGGTCGGGTGGCCGCCGTTCTCGCGTACCCACTTCGTCACCGCGGCGGCGGCGCCCTTGCGGACGTGCCGGACGCCGCCGTCGGCGTCCAGGTCGACGCCGCTCATCCGGGTCTGCGCGGTGAACGGCACGAACGTGGCGTGCGGGATGAGGCCGGGCTCGCGCTCGCGCAGCCCGTACCCGTTCTTCGCCAGCACCACCACCGAGCGGCCCTCGGGGGTCTCGTCGGCCAGGCTGGACAGTTGCGCCGCGTCGGCGAGCGTGGCCGCGTCCACGCCGGTCACCGGCAGGAACTCGGCGGCCTGCCGGTTGCCGAGCGTGATCGTGCCGGTCTTGTCCAGCAGCAGCGTGCTGACGTCGCCGGCCGCCTCGACCGCCCGGCCGCTCATCGCCAGCACGTTGCGCTGCACGAGCCGGTCCATGCCGGCGATGCCGATCGCGGACAGCAACGCGCCGATGGTGGTCGGGATGAGACAGACAAGCAGCGACACGAGTACGACGCCGGTGACGCCGGAGTCGGTGATCGCGGCGGTGTCAGGCGCCGCGGCCTGGTAGCCCTTCGCGAAGATCGCCATGGGCTGGAGCGTGACGACGGCGAGCAGGAAGATGATCGTCAGCGCGGCCAGCAGGATGTTCAACGCGATCTCGTTCGGCGTCTTCTGCCGGTTGGCGCCCTCGACCAGCGCGATCATCCGGTCGATGAAGCTCTCGCCCGGCTTCTGGGTGATCCGGACGACGATCCGGTCGGAGAGCACCCGGGTGCCCCCGGTGACCGCGCTGCGGTCGCCGCCGGACTCCCGGATCACCGGGGCGGACTCGCCGGTGATCGCCGACTCGTCGACGCTGGCGATGCCCTCGACCACGTCGCCGTCGCCCGGGATGACCTGCCCGGCCTCGACCAGGACGACGTCGCCCTGCCGCAGTTGCGGCGCGGGCACCGCCTCGTCCCGGTACGCGTTCGCGGCGGCGCCCGGCGTCCAGCCGACGAGTCGCGTGGCGACGGTGTCCTGCTTGGCCCGGCGCAGCGTGTCGGCCTGCGCCTTGCCGCGTCCCTCGGCGACCGCCTCGGCCAGGTTCGCGAAGATCACGGTGAGCCAGAGCCAGACGGTGATCGAGACCGCGAAGACCGACGGGTCGGCCACCGCGAGCACAGTGGTGAACAGCGCGCCGATCTCCACGATCAGCATCACCGGGTTGCGCCACAGCGTGCGCGGGTCGAGTTTGCGCAGCGCGTCCGGCAGCGACGCGATCAACTGGCGAGGGTCGAGCAGCCCGCCGCCGACCCGGCGGCCCGGCGTGCCGGGGGCCGGTGTCTCGCCGAGGGCCGGCGCGTCGGCGGTCTGCACAGGTGCGGTCATGTCCTTGTCTCTCATGGTGGTCACAGCCCTTCGGCCAGCGGGCCGAGCGCGAGTGCGGGAAGGAAGGTGAGCGCGACGAGGACCACAGTGACGCCGACGACCATGCCGACGAACAACGGCCGGTGGGTCGGCAGGGTGCCCTCGGAGGCGGGTGTGGGCTGCTGGCGGGCCAGCGAGCCGGCGAGCGCGAGCACGAAGATGATCGGCAGGAACCGGCCGAGCAGCATGCACAGCCCGAGCGCGGTGTTCCACCACTGCGTGTTCACTGTGATGCCGGCGAACGCGGAGCCGTTGTTGTTGCTCGCCGAGGTGAACGCGTAGAGCACTTCGGACAGCCCGTGCGGCCCGACGTTGAGCGCTGTCGAGGCGTTGCCGGTGGCGAACGCGGCGGCGGTGCCGCAGAGCACCAGCGCCGGGGTGATCAGGAAGTACACCGAGGCGAACTTGATCTCGCGTGAGCCGATCTTCTTGCCCAGGTATTCCGGCGTGCGCCCGACCATCAGGCCGGCCACGAACACCGTGATCACCGCGAGGATCAGGAGCCCGTACAGGCCCGCGCCGACACCGCCGGGGGCGACCTCGCCGAGCATCATGTTCCCGAGCGTCATCATGCCGCCCAACGCGGTGTACGAGTCGTGGAACGAGTTGACGGCGCCGGTCGAGGTGAGCGTGGTGGCCGCCGCGAACGTGGCCGAGTTCGACACGTCGAAGCGCACCTCCTTGCCCTCCAGCGCCGCGCCGACCGCCTGCGGCACCGTGCCGTGGCCGGCCAGCTCGAACACGTTGGTGAGGGCGATGCTGGCGAGCGCGAGGATCGCCATCACGGCCGCAATGGCATAGCCCTGCCGCTTCTGCCCGACCATCCGGCCGAAGACCCGGGGCAGGCTGAACGGGATCACCAGGATCAGGAAGATCTCCAGCCAGTTCGTCCACGCGGTCGGGTTCTCGAACGGATGGGCGCTGTTGGCGTTGTAGAAGCCGCCGCCGTTGGTGCCCAGCTCCTTGATGACCTCCTGGCTCGCCACCGGCCCGCCGGTGATCGTCTGGGTGCCGCCGGTCAGCGTGGTGACGTCGGTGCCGCCGGAGAGGTTCTGCACCACGCCGCCGAGCATCAGCGCGAGCGCGCCGAGCACCGCGATCGGCAGCAGGATCCGCAGCGTGACCCGGGTCAGGTCGACCCAGAAGTTGCCCAGCTCGCCGGTGCGGCCGCGGGCGAAGCCCCGGACCAGCGCCACCGCGACGGCGATGCCGACGGCGGCCGAGACGAAGTTCTGCACCGCCAGGCCGGCCATCTGCACCAGGTGGCCCATCGTCGACTCACCCGAGTACCACTGCCAGTTCGTGTTCGTCACGAACGACACGGCGGTGTTCCAGGCGCCGTGCGGCACCACCGGGTCGAAGCCCAGCGAGAGCCACAGGTGGTTCTGCAGGCGCTGGAACGCGTACAGGAACAGCAGGGACACGGCCGAGAAGGCCAGCACCGAGCGGGCGTACACGCCCCAGGTCTGCTCGGCGGCCGGGTTGACCCCGACCAGGCGGTAGATCCCCCGCTCCATCCGGGACGACCGGGTTCCGGCGACCACCCGGTGCATGTGGTCGCCGAACGGCCGGTGCACGGCGACGAGCGCCACCACCAGCGACAGGACGAAGAGCACGCCGGCTGTCGTCGTGCTCATCAGAAGCGCTCCGGGAACAGCAGTGCGACGACCAGGAACACGCCCAGCCCGATCGCCAGCACCAGGCCGACGGCGTTGACGGCGCTCACAGCTTCTCCACGCCCCTCACCACGAGGGCGAGAGCCGCGAACAGCCCCACCGTCAGCATCACGAACAGCACGTCAGACACGGCTGATCTCTCCTAGCGGAAGATGTCCTCGCGACCGCCTCCCGGCCGCGCCGGCCAATCACAACGCCAGGTCCTGCGGTACGGACAGGGGCTTTGACGGGACCATCACGCGCGAGCGCGGTTTCTTGACGCGCTTTTCACGCCGCCTCCGGAGCCGGTGATCCCGGCCACCGGGTCGGACGCGGCGGCGATCCCCCGGAGGTGGCGGAACCCGGCGAGCGGTGAGGCGTGAGTCAGCGGGCGGCGGCGCGGGAGACGAGCGCCTCGGCCACCTCGCGCAGCTTGCGGTTGGAGTCCTGGGAGAGCTTCGCCAACAGCGTGAACGCCTCCTCGGCCGTGCAGCGCCGCTGGCCCATGATGATGCCCTTCGCCTGCTCGATCACGGCCCGGCTGCGCATCGCCTCCCGCATCTGCCGCGCCAGCGTCGCGGTGCTGTCGTAGAGGTGGGCGTTGGCGAGCGCGACCGCCGCGTACGCGGCGAACTCCTCCGCCAGCTCGATCGACGCCTTGTCGAAGGCGTGCGGGACGCTGCCGTGGATGTTCAGCGCTCCGGTGACCGCCTCCTGGATCGGCAGCCCGATCGACAGCGAGCTCCACACCCCCGCCGCGCGGGCCCGTGCGGCCCAGCCCGGCCAGCGCGGCTCGTCGGCCAGGTCGGGCAGGCAGAGGCTCACCGCGCTGACCGAGGCGTCCAGGCAGGGGCCGTCGTCGTGCGCGTACTGCCACTCGTCGAGGCTGCGGGCCAGGTCGCTGGTGTAGGCGATGGCCCGGTTCGCGCCGGCCTGCACCAGGGAGACGGAGACCTCGGCGCTGCCCGGGACCGCCCGGTTCGCCAGGTCGGCGACGCGCGCCAGGACGTCGTCGAGTGCCACCTCGTCGAGCCGGATCCGGCTCAGCTCCGCGAGCGCTTCACCGGGGTCGATACGGGGGGCTTCCATGCGGGGATCCTCTCCTGGCGGAGATCGTCGGCATCGGTCCGTTCCGCTGACGGTACCCGGGACGGCCGGATCGGAACGCGTCCCACGCTGCGTGCTCCACCCGGCCGACGTATGTTGGTAACGGGTCAAGACATGTGCCCTCCCGCTCGCCGCGCGTCTCGCCGGGGGCGTCCTCGAAACGCCGAGGTCGGAGGTGACATGTCGGGCGAACGGCCGGTCTTCGGCTGTCATCAGGTTCCCACGGCGTCCGGAGCGTTCCGGCCGGACGAGCCGATCATGTGGCTGAGCTGCGACATAGGGGCGGACGTGACCCGGATCGCGGTGGCCGGCGAGGTGGACCTCAGCAACGCGCACCTGCTCACCGAACTCGTGCGGACCGCCGTCGCGGCGTCCGCCCCGCTCGTGGTGATCGACCTGTCGGAGGTCACCTTCTTCGGCGCGTACGGCATCAGCGCGCTGGTGCTGGCGCGGCGGGTGCTCACCGAAAACGGCCGGCGGCTGGTCCTGTACCGGCCCTCCCCGGTGGCCCGTCGCGTCCTCGCCGTCACCGGCACGCTCGCCGCGTTCGAGGTCGTCGATCGACCGGCGCTACCGGCCGCCGGCGATCGGTCGGCACGTCCCGTCGTACCCACCCGCTCCGGGTCGTAGAGTTGTCCGGGTAGCCGACGTCCCGTCCGGGGCGTCACCAACGTGCGTCAAGAAGCGGCGCCGGTCCCGATCCATGCCGGAATCGGGGCGCTGGCCCGTCACCACGGGCCGATCCCCGCCGCTTCCCACAAGGACGTCACCGCTCATGCCGCAGGCCCACCCCGACCTCGCCGCTGCCTTGATCAGACTCGGTCGGATCAAGTACGACGAAGTCGACCTCGACGTGGTGTTGTCGACCATCGCCCAGGTCGCGAAGGACACCCTGCCCGGTACCGCCGAAGTCTCGGTCACCCTGGTGCAGGGCACGGAGGCGCACACCGCCGCGTACACCGGTGAGCTGGCGCTGACGCTCGACGAGTGGCAGTACGCGCAGGGCCGCGGCCCGTGCCTGGACGCGGCCACCACCGGCGCGGCGATGCTGGTGCCGGACATGGCGGCGGAGAGCCGCTGGCCGGAGTGGGCGGCCCGGGCGCACGAGGCGGGCGCGGCCAGCTCGCTGTCGATCGGCCTGCCCATCCAGGAGGCGATGGTCGGCGCGCTCAACATCTACGGCGCGTCCCCCGGCGTCCTGGACCAGCAGGTCGATCTCGCGCAGACGCTGGCCGGGTACGCCGCCATCGCGCTCGCGAACGTCCACCTCTACGAGAGCACGGCGACGTTGGCGCAGCAGATGCAGGAGGCGATGCAGAGCCGGGCCGTGATCGAGCAGGCGAAGGGCATCATCATGGGGCAGCGGCGCTGCTCGGCCGACGAGGCGTTCGCCATCCTGGCCCGGGTTTCGCAGGACTCCAACCGCAAGCTGCGGGAGGTCGCCGAGTCACTCGTCGACCGCGCCGTGCACGGCCCTCGTGACTGAGCGTGCGGTCAGCGCGGCATCGCCCGCCAGCCGGAACCGCTCGCACGCCACGCGCCGGCGAGGATGCTCGCCGAGCCGCGGCTCGGGCACTGCTGGATCTTGGATCGGCCGGATGCCCCACCGATCTGCGCCTGGACCTGCCACTGGCTTCCGTCAGTGCGGATGTAGACGTCACGCCGTCCGCGAGGGTTGCTGACGCCGTTCCACCAGTGTTCCTCGACCACCATGCCGTGACCGTACCCCAGGAGACCTGCAACGGCCCAGACGCAAATCGGTTGCCGCTGCCCGCCGTACGGCGGCACGCTGCCCGGATGACCTCACCGGACCTGCCGCGCCAGTTCACCATCCGCGAGGGCGACCTGCGCGTCCTCAACCCGTTCGACGAGGTCAAGCTGGCCACGCTGGGCCGCGCGATCCGACTGCGGCCCGGCGACGACCTGCTCGACCTGTGCAGCGGCAAGGGTGAACTGCTCTGCACGTGGGCCCGCGACCACGGGATCACCGGCACCGGGGTCGACATCAGCACCGTCTTCACCGCCGCCGCCCGGGAACGCGCCGCCGAACTGGGCGTGGCCGACCGGGTACGTTTCGTGCACGGCGACGCCGGGGCGTACACCCCGGAGCGGCAGGTCGACGTGGCCGCCTGCGTCGGCGCGACCTGGATCGGCGGCGGCGTGCCGGGCACGCTGGAGCTGCTCGGCCGCGCGTTGCGGCCCGGCGGCATGGCGCTCGTCGGCGAGCCCTACTGGCGGCGCGACCCGCCGGACGACGAGACGGTCACCGGCTCGCACGCCCGGTCCCGCGACGAGTTCCGCGACCTGCCCGGCCTGGTCGAGTCGTTCGGCGAGTGCGGCTGGGACCTGGTCGAGATGGTCCTCGCCGACCAGGACAGCTGGGACCGGTACGCCGCCGCGCACTGGCTGAACCTGCGCCGCTGGCTGGACGCCAACCCGGACGACGAACTGGCCCCGGAACTGCGGCGGGAGCTGACCGACGACCCGCTGCGCTACGTCCGCTTCCAGCGTGAACACATGGGGTGGGGCGTCTTCGCGCTTCTGCGGCGCTGACCTGCTTAACGAACGGCTACGCAGGGTAAAGCCAGATCATGGGACAGTTGCGCACCTCGCCGCCGCCGCCACAGGCCACTGAGCTGGAGCAGTGGGTGCTCGACAGTCCCGAGGATCTCCGTGAGCTGCGCGCCTCGCTGCGCGACGCGCTGAACCGGCACGGGCTGGTGCAGGGCGAGCACCTGGACGAGGTGCCGCATCTGGTGGTGCTCGTCGCCACCGAGCTGGCCAGCAACGCGCTGCGGCACGGCCGCCCGCCCACCATCGTCACGTTGCTCGCCACCGACGACCGGTTCCTGCTCGACGTGGCCGACCACGACGTGAGCTCGGTGCCGGAGCTGACCGACATCAGTCCGACGGACTCGGGCGGGCGGGGCCTGTTCCTGGCCCAGTCGGTCTCGCTCGACGTGGGCTGGTACGGCACCGACAAGACCAAGAACATCTGGGCCTCGTTCTCCCGGTGACGGCCCGGCCGGCTCAGTGATCCCCGGCCGGGATCGGGTCGTCGTACTGGCCGGGCGGCCCGGCCAGCGGTTCGCCGCCCACCAGCGGCCACGCGTTCGGGGTGCAGCCGTGCAGGCCGAGCGTCTGCTGCACCATGACCGGCGCCGGTCCGCCGCCCCGGGGGCAGCGCTCGTGGCCGCGGCCCAGCCGGTGACCGACCTCGTGGTTGAGCAGGTAGTGCCGGTAGAGGTCGAGATCGGTCACGTGCGGCACCCCGTACACCCAGCGGGCCACGTTGATCACGACCTGGTCGCCGTTGCGGCAGGACGTGTAGCGGTCGCTCGGGTCGTCGCAGAGCCGCCCCCGGGTCACCGGCGTGGTGAGCAGCACAGTGAAGTCGGCCGCGTCGTCGCGGCCCACCCGTTGCAGCCGCCACCGGCCGTCGCCGGTCCAGCCCCGGCGGTCGGCGAGGGTGGCCGCGACGTCCCGGGCGAAGCGTTCCACGTCCACGTTCCGGATGCCGTCCTCGACAGCGACCCGGTAACGCAGCAGCTCACCGGAGCGCCCGGCGATCGCGCCGGCCGTGCCTGCGGTGCGGAACGTGCCCGCGCCCCGGGCCGGGTAGACGATGGCGGGGGCCACCCGGCCGGCCGCCGGGACCGGCGCGACAGTCGGCGAGCGGCGGGCGTCCGGCGCGGGCGCGCTCGCCGCCGCCGACACGGTCGGCGCCTCGGTGCGGCCCAGCAGGTCCGGGTGCCGCGCGGCGTACCCGCCGGTGGCGAGCACGGCACCGACCAGGGCCACCGCCAGGATCCGCCCTGATCGCGACCTGCGCCGCCGGTGCAGCCCTCGCCCGTGCCCACCCACGTCGATCTCCATCCGTCGCGCCGCCCGCTCCGGGCAAGGGTACGGATGGCGGGCCCGGACGGTTGAACTGGTGGGCCGGGTACCGTCGGTGCCGGGGTGGGCGACCTGCCGCCTGTCGGAGTCCAGGGAGAGCCACCCGTGTCACCAGCCGAGCGACTGCTCGACGCCGCCGTCGCGACCACGCGCGGCACCGACGTACGCGCTGCCGAGCGAGCCCTCGACGGGCTCGTGGTGGCCGACGGCGCGGCGGTGGACGCGGCGCTGCTCGCCCGGCTGACGCGGGACGTCGGCCGGCTCTGGCCGCGTGGCTGGCAGCCCGCCGACCTGGACCGGCTCGCCATCCGGCGGCTCACCCCACGCGGCGCCCGGCTGCTGCGCGACGCGATGGCCGCGCAGCGGCGCACACTGCCCGCCCCGGTACCGGCCTGGTTCGACGAGCAGCTCGCCGAGACCGGCGCCCGCTGGGACGACGACGCGGGCTGGCTGGACCGGCGCGCCGACGGTGACCGGATCACCGCGCTGCGGGACGCGGTCGACGCGGTCGTGCTGGTGGCGGGTCTGCCGCCGATCGCGGCGCTCCGGCCGCCACCCGGCTCGGCCGGCACCGCACTCGCCGCCGCGACACCGAGCGGTTCCCGGATGCTCGACCGGGTACGCGCGCTGCTCGCCAAGGCCGAGTCGACCGGCTACCCGGCCGAGGCGGAGGCGTTCACCGCCAAGGCGCAGGAGCTGATGGCCCGGCACAGCATCGACGCGGCGCTGCTCGACGCCGGGGCCGAGCGGTCCGGCGCCCCGGGCGGGGTGCGGATCGGCGTCGACGCCCCGTACGCGGCCGCGAAGGCGCTGCTCATCCAGGAGGTGGCGGCGGCGAACCGGTGCGAGTCGGTCTGGTCCGACGACCTGGGTTTCGCCACAGTGCTCGGCTTCCCGGCCGACCTGGCGGCGGTCGAGCTGCTGCACACCTCGCTGCTCGTGCAGGCCACCGCCGCGATGCTGCGCGGCCGGGGCGAACGCGGCCGGGCCGGCGGGCGGCGCACCAAGGGTTACGACGAGTCGTTCCTCAACGCGTTCGCGCTGCGCATCGGCGACCGGCTGCGGGAGGCGAGCGCGGCGGCGGCGGACGAACTCGACGACGACCGGCTGCTGCCGGTGCTCGCGGCCCGCTCGGACGCCGTCCGGGAGCGGGTCGACCAGCTCTTTCCCGGCACCACCCGGCACCGGCTCCAGGTGCGCGACGAGCAGGGCTGGGTCTCCGGCACCAGCGCGGCGGACCGCGCCTCGCTCGACCCCGACCGCCCGGCACGCCGTCCGCTGCGTGGCGGCCGCTGAACTTCTCCCGGGGGATGATGTCAGATCGGGCGGAGCGGCTCCGACCCGTCTGCGAGGCGCCACCGCCGGTGGCCCCCACCCGAGGAGTGCACAGTGAAGTACATGCTGCTGATCTGGAACCGGCCCGGCTTCGTGGAGGAGCTGACCGAGGCGGAACGCACCGCGATCTTCGGTGAGGTCGACGAGATCATGAAGGAGCTGACCGAGTCCGGCGAGCTGGTCGGCGGCGAGGCGCTGGCCCACCCCTCGCAGACCCGCACGGCCCGCCCGGCCGCCGGTGGCGTCGAGATCACCGACGGGCCGTTCATGGAGAGCAAGGAGCAGTTCGCCGGCTATCTGACCGTCGACTGCGAGACCCCGGAACGAGCCGCCGAGATCGCCGCGCGCTGGCCGGACGTACGGCACGGCTTCGGCGTGCTGGAGGTGCGCGCGGTGATGGATCAGGCAGGGACGGAGATGTGACGGCACCTGCGGTCGAGGACCTGCTGCGTACGCTCGCGCCGCAGGTCCTCGGCGTGCTCGTCCGCCGCCACGGCCAGTTCTACGCCTGTGAGGACGCCGTCCAGGAGGCGCTGCTCGCCGCCGCCGTGCAGTGGCCGGCACAGGGCCTGCCCGACCGTCCCCGCTCCTGGCTGGTCACCGTCGCCACGCGTCGGCTCACCGACGAGTGGCGCAGCGAGCACGCCCGCCGGGAACGCGAGGTGGCGGTGGCGGTGCGGCAGCCGGCGTACGCCACTGTCGCCCCGCCCGCCGACGAGGAGCCGCCGGGCGCCGACGACACGGTGCGGCTGCTGTTCCTCTGCTGCCATCCGGCGTTGCCGGTGAGCGGGCAGGTGGCGCTCACGCTACGCGCCGTGGGTGGACTGAGCACCGCCGAGATCGCCCGCGCGTACCTGGTGCCGGAGGCGACGATGAGCCAGCGGATCCGCCGTGCGAAGCAGCGGATCGAGGCGGCCGGCGCCCGCTTCACGCTGCCGTCACCGGCCGACCGCGACGATCGGCTCGCCGCCGTGCTGCGCGTGCTCTACCTGATCTTCAACGAGGGTTACACCGCCTCCAGCGGCGAGGCGCTGCACCGGGCCGAGCTGACCGCCGAGGCGATCCGGCTGACCCGGGAGCTGCGCCGGCTGCTCCCGGACGACGGCGAGGTGGCCGGGTTGCTGGCACTGATGCTGCTCACCGACGCGCACCGGGCCGCCCGTACCGGGCCGGACGGCGAACTGGTGCCGCTGGCCGAGCAGGACCGCACCCGCTGGGACCGGGACGCCGTCGCGGAGGGGGTGGCGCTGGTGACCGAAGCGCTCACCTGGTCGGCGCCCGGCGCGTACCAGGTGCAGGCGGCGATCGCCGCTGTCCACGCGGAGGCGCCCACCGCCGGGGACACCGACTGGCGGCAGATCGTCGCGCTCTACCGGGTGCTGGCCCGGGTCGCGCCGAACCCGATGGTCACGCTCAACCAGGCGGTCGCGGTGGCCATGGTGGACGGGCCGCGTGCCGGGCTGGCGCTGCTGGCAACGCTCGACGCCGACGGCCGGACCTCGGGCCACCACCGGCTCACCGCCGTCCGCGCGCACCTGCTCGACATGGCCGGCGACCGCGCGGAGGCGCGGGCCGCCTACCTGGCCGCCGCGCGGGCCACCACGAGCCTGCCGGAGCGGCGTCATCTTGAGGTACGCGCGGCGCGCCTGGCCGACGACAGCGCAGTCCGGCCGGGCTGACCGGCGTCGATCAGAACAACCGTCCCCGGTACGGATGCGGCCGGCCCCACCGCTCCTCCCACTGGAGCAGTTCCGCCTGCCACCAGGGAAGATCCGGGCGATATTCGCGGATCAGGTCGGCGTGCTCCGGCCTGTCGACCAGGAAGCCCCAGTACCGCTCGACCGCATCGCGAACCTCCGGAACGGAATACTCGCCGTGCTGGGACTTGAGCACCTGGTTCTGGAACCTGATGCGACAGCCGTCCACCTGGACGTCGAAACCTTCGCTGTCCCACTCCTCGCCGGGAACCCCGCCGTTCGACGCGTCGTCGACCAGGGCCAACGCGGCAAGGCAGGCGTTGAAGGAGACCGAGATCTCGGTGATCAACCACGCTCCCAACGCCTCGTACCGTGCGTCGTCCGCGTGATAGAGCGGTAACCGGAACTCGTCGTCGGAGAACGCGAGCGGACTCACGGCAGCGGCCGAGCCGTCCCGACCCGCCTGCTCAGAACAACCGTCCCCGGTCCGGGTGCGGCCGGCCCCACTTCTCCTCCCAGCGCAGCAACGCCGCTTCCCAATGCGGCAGGTCGGGGTGGAACTCCCGCACCACGTGCGGATTGTCGGGGCTGTTGCGCAGGAACGCCCAGTACTGTTCCAGCGCCTCTCGGAACTCCGGGAGCGGGTACCGGCCGTGCTCGCTGTCGACCCACTGGTTGCTGATGGAGACGCCCCCCGGCTCGAAGGTCACCTCGTAGTTATCGCTGCTCCACTCCTCGAACGGCGGCCGGCCCTGAGCCACGTCCGCCAGCATGGCCAACGCGTCCAGGGCGACCAGGGCATGGGTGGAGATGTCGGTGGTGAGCCATGAGCCCAGCGCGTCGAAGCGCTTGTCGCCGGCCTGAAAGACCGGGAGTCCGAACTGATCGTATGCGAACCGCATGAAGCTCACGGGTGACCACCTCCTGCCGTCGGGAAGACAGGCCATCCGTGGGTGAACCCGCCGGACGAATTGTAGAAGCCTTCGATCGTTACCCCCTTGTACGTCCCGCGCCACTTGTTCGGGCCGGCCGGAACGGCATTCTGGAAGGCTGCGGGGATGGCGTTGTCGACCTGTGCCGGAGTCCAGTGGTCGGGGAAGAACGTGCTGACGCCGCCGTTGCCCGCCTTGGCCTTCCACCTTCCGTTCGGCGGGTCCAGTGTGGGGTCGAAGAACTCGGGTTCAGCGGTGTAGACGCCGGTGCGGGTGTCACGCTGGGTCGTGCCCGGCTTGATCCGCCGGTCGGGGAAGTCCTCACCGCCGGGCCGGTAGTGGTAGCCCGACCCCTTGGGCATGCCCGGCTTCACGTGGCCGCCGAACACGTGCTCGGTGAAGTGCGGATTCATCCGGTCGGGCCGGTTGCGCGTCTTGGTCCGCTTGAGAAAGCGCAACGCGGCGCGCATCAACCGGCCGCCTGCTTTACCGCCGCCCATGTCACCTCACCCGTCGACGAGTTTCCAGAGGGCTTCCTGGACGAGGTTGCCGACGATGGTCCGGGCCAGCGTATGGAAGATCGGGATCTCCAGCAGCGAGGCCCCGAAGGTGACCGCCGCGGTGGCGACGGCCTGCGCGATCTGCACGGCCAGGATGACCAGCTGCACGATGACGGCGACCTTGAGGGCGAGCACGATCGCGCCGCAGATGATCAGGCCGGTGCCGGTCAGCACGGCGGCGGTGACACCGTCGCGCAGGCTGTCGGCGGGGCTGTCCTCCTTGTTCCACCAGGTCTGGAACGCGGTGATGTCCTGGCCGATGTGCTGGGTCCAGACCGTGGCCGCCCCGGTGTTCGCCTCGCTCACCACCCCGGAGAGGGTGTCGGAGAACCGGATCCAGGCGTTGCCCATCTCGAAGAGCTTGGTCTCGTCCGCCTCGGGCCAGGTGTAGCCGAGAACGCCGAGCAGCGACCGCAACTCGCCGGGTAGCTCCATGCCCATGCTCAGCCTCCCAGCATCCGCCGCAGGCCGTCGAGGTTGCGGGTGATGGCCGCCTCGGTCTCGGCGTAGCTGACGGCCATCCGGCCGAGGTCGGCGCCGGCTGCGGCGATCTCGTTGAGCGCGCCGTCGAAGCACTCGAACGCGAACGCGGAGACCTCGTCGTGGGCGGCGCCGATGAGTGAGCCGATGTCGTCGGAACCCCAGGGGCGGCCGAAGCCGGCCAGCTCGGCCCGGAAGGCGGTGAGCGCCGCACCGAACCGGGTCGCGACCGAGTCCAGCGCCGACCCGGAGGCGCCCAGCCGCTCCGGATCGATCTCGACCGGCATCAGCGCCCGTCCTGGCGGGCGAGCCGGTCCTGTGCCTGCATCAGGGCATCGGTGAACATGCTGAACTGGCGCCCCGCGTCGGCCTGGATGCGGCGCAGTTGCTCACCGAGCGAACCCAGGTCGACCTCGCCCGGGGCAGTGGTGGCCTGCTCCCGCAGGTCGGCGAGAGCGGCGTTGACGGCCGCCTCGATCTCCTCGGCGAGTGCCTCGCTGGCCATCCGCATCACGCGGGGGTCGAGCGTCAGCCCGGTGACCTGCCCGGGTGGGCCGGCGGTGACCCGGATCAGGCCGTCGGCTGCCTCGCCCACGCCTTCCGGCGGCGCCACCTGCTCGCCCGCGGCGGTCTGCCGCTGGAGCGCGGCCATGGTTTCGGACAGCACCCGGCCGAAGCCGGACGGGTCGGCGGGATCGGCCATCCGCGACGCTCCTCCCATTCGAGGTCGCTTCGCATCCTATGCACCGGAGCCGACACCGGTGGTCCCGCCGGATCGATGTGGACGGTGGCCTCCGCCACTCTGGAACGTCACCGTCCGTACACAGCACTCCGGGCCGGCCCGTGGGCCGACCCGGTGGTGTGTGTGCGTCGCGTACTCAGCTCTTGAAGGCGTCCTTGACCTTCTCGACGGCCTGCTTGAGCTTGGCACCGGCCTGGTCGTTGCGGCCCTCGGCCTCGAGGCGCTCGTTGTCGGTCGCCCGGCCGATGCCCTCCTTGACCTTGCCCGTGGCGTCCTGCGAGGTGTTGTCGATCTTGTCGTCGAGACCCATGATGACCTCCACTGGTGCGGTTGCCTGACGACAACTGGTTACCCCGGGGGCCGTCCGCTCAATCCCCTCACCCGATCGGGCGAAAGCGTCGTAGCCGCAGGCTGTTGCCCACCACGAAGACCGACGAGAACGCCATCGCCGCCCCGGCGAGCATCGGGTTGAGCAGCCCGGCCGCCGCCAGCGGCAGCGCCGCGACGTTGTAGGCGAACGCCCAGAACAGGTTGCCCTTGATGATCGCCAGGGTCCGCCGGGAGAGCCGGATGGCGTCCGCCGCGGCCATCAGGTCGCCCCGGACCAGCGTCAGGTCGGCGGCCTCGATGGCCGCGTCGGTGCCGGTGCCCATGGCCAGCCCGAGGTCGGCCCGGGCCAGCGCGGCGGCGTCGTTCACCCCGTCGCCGACCATGGCGACCACCCGGCCCTCGCGCTGGAGCCGCTCGACCACCGCGACCTTGTCGGCGGGCAGCACCTCCGCGATCACCTCGTCGATGCCGACCTCGGCCGCCACCGCCTTCGCCACCGTGGTGTTGTCGCCGGTGAGCAGCACCGGCTTCAGGCCCAGCTCACGCAGCCGGGCGACGGCCGCCCGGCTGGTCGGCTTCACCGCGTCGGCCACCGCGAGCACGCCCCGGGCCCGCCCGTCCCAGCCGGCCAGGATCGCCGTCCGCCCGGCGGCCTCCGCGCCGGTCGCGGCCCGCTCGACCTCCTCGGGTACGTCGAGACCCCGCTCCCGCAGCAGCCGGGCCCGGCCGACCACCACGGTCCGGCCGTCGACGGTGCCGGTCACGCCCAGCCCCTCGGCGTTGGCGAACTCGCCGACCGGCGGCAGCGGCCCGGCGTCGGCGGCAGCCTCGGCGACGGCACGCGCGATCGGGTGCTCGGAGGCGGCCTCCAGCGCGCCGGCCACCCGGAGCAGCTCGGCGGCGTCCTCGCCGTCGGCGGGCAGTACCTCGGCCAGCGCCATCCGGCCGGTGGTGACGGTGCCGGTCTTGTCCAGCACCACGGTGTCGACCCGGCGGGTGGACTCCAGCACCTCCGGCCCCTTGATCAGCACACCGAGCTGCGCGCCGCGCCCGGTGCCGACGAGCAGCGCGGTCGGCGTGGCCAGGCCGAGCGCACACGGGCAGGCGATGATCAGGACGGCCACCGCGGCGGTGAACGCGGCGGTCGCACCGGAGCCGGTGCCGAGCCACCAGCCGAGCGTGCCCGCGGCCAGCGCGATCACGATCGGCACGAACACGCCGGAGATCCGGTCGGCGAGCCGCTGCACCGCCGCCTTGCCGGTCTGCGCCTGCTCCACCAGCCGCGCCATCTGGGCGAGCTGGGTGTCGCCGCCGACCCGGGTGGCCCGGACCACCAGCCGGCCGCCGGCGTTCACCGTCGCGCCGACCACGGCGTCGCCCGGCCCCACCTCGACCGGCACCGACTCGCCGGTGAGCATGCTGGCGTCGACAGCCGAGGTGCCCTCCTCGACCACGCCGTCGGTGGCGACCTTCTCGCCGGGCCGGACCACGAAGCGGTCACCGACCGCCAGCCGGCCGACCGGGATCCGGGTCTCCTGCCCGTCGCGCAGCACCGCCACGTCCTTGGCCCCGAGTTCGAGCAGCGCGCGCAGCGCCGACCCGGCGGTGCGCTTGGAGCGGGCCTCGAAGTACCGCCCGGCCAGGATGAACACCGTCACCCCGGCGGCGGCCTCCAGGTAGATGTTGCCGGCGCCGTCGCCGCGGGTGATGTCGAAGCTGAACGGGTGTTTCATCCCGGGCATGCCGGCGGTGCCGAAGAACAGCGCCCAGAGCGACCAGCCGAACGCGGCCAGCGTGCCGAGCGAGACGAGCGTGTCCATGGTCGCCGCGCCGTGCCGCAGGTTGACCAGTGCGGCGCGGTGGAACGGCAGCCCGCCCCAGACCACCACCGGGGCGGCCAGCGTGAGCGAGGCCCACTGCCAGTAGTCGAACTGCCAGGCCGGAACCATGGCGAGCACGATCACCGGCACGGTGAGCACGGCGGAGACCCAGAGCCGGGTACGCGCCGCGTGCATCTCGTCCACCGGCTCCCCGGCCGCTGCCGCCTCCGCCTGCTCGGGCGGCGGCGGCACCACTGCGGTGTAGCCGGTCTTCTCGACGGTGGCGATCAGGTCGGCCGGCGCGATGTCGTCGGCGTACCGGACGGTGGCCTTCTCGGTGGCGTAGTTCACCGTCGCCTCGACGCCGTCCATCCGGTTGAGCTTCTTCTCGATCCGGGCGGCGCAGGACGCGCAGGTCATCCCGCCGATCGCCAGTTCGATCAGGTTCGGCGCGGTGGGCAGCGCCTTTCCCGTGGCAGTCATCGCGGCACCTCCGGCGCTCAACTGTGCCCGTGCCCGGGGGTGCCGTGTCCGGCGTCCGGGGTCGGTGCGGGGGTGGATGTCGGCGCGGCGGGCGCCGGCGCGGTCTGGTCGCCGGCCAGGACGGTGAACTCGGCGGTGTGCACCGCGTCGCCGTGCCGGAAGTCCAGGTAGAGACGGTACGCCCCGGCCGACGGCACCTCGGCGGCGAACGTGACCGCCGGGCCTGCGGGTGTCTGCCCGTCGCCGGGCGTGCCCTCCGGGTGCACGTGCAGGTACGCCAGGTCGCCCTGCCGCAGTGCCACCAGGTGCCCGTACGCGCCGAGGTAGGGCTGAAGATCGGTGACCGGCCGCCCGTCGCGGCTGACGGAGAGCGTGAGCCGGCTGGTCCGGCCCGGCTCCGGCGTGCCGGTCAGGGTGACCGTGTAGCCGTCGACAGTCGTGCTGGTCGCCGGTGCCGGCAGCGGCCGGGCGGCCAGCTCGCCGGGGACGGTGACGTCCAGGCCGAGGGTGAGCGGCTCCCCGCCGCCCGGGGTGAAGTCGGCGAACGCCCGCCAGACGCCGGGGCCGTCCACCGGCGAGGCGACGCGCCAGGTGCCGTCGCCGTCCATCTCCGGGTGGACGTGCCGGAAGCCGGAGAGGTCCCGCCGGGCGACGATCAGGTGCATGCGCTTGTCGTGGGCCACCTCGTAGCGGGTGACGGGTGCGCCGTCCGGGCCGGTGATCCGGAAGGCGAACTGCCCCGCCGGGGCGGCGGCGGGCTGGAAGGTGTAGCCGCGTTCGGAGACGAGCAGGCCGCCGGGCAGGTGCGCGGAAGCGCCGCCCGCCTGGCTCTCGTCGCCGTGACCGGCGTCGCCGGCCCCGTGGTCGCTGTCGCTGTCGTCGTGGCGGGTCTCGGCGGCCGGGGTGACGGGATCGGCCAGGTTGCCGATCCCGTACGCCGCGCCGAACACCGCCACGAGGCCGAGGGCGAAGCCACTGAGCTTCGTCGCCGTGTTCATTGGTGTCTCCTCGGTTTCCGCGGGTCCGTCGGACCCGTCACGCACCGACGAGGTCGTAGCCGGCCTCGTCGACCGCCGCGCGGACCGCGTCCACGTCCAGCGGGTCCTGACTGGTGACGGTGACCCGGCCGCCGGCCAGGTCGACCTGGACGTCGGTGACGCCCGGAAGCGCGCTCAGCTCGGTGCTCACCGAGTTGACGCAGTGCCCGCAGGTCATGCCGCTCACCTGGTAGGTGCTCTCCATCTCGCCCTCCGATCTTATACCCCCCAGGGGTACGTTCGAGACGGTAGCATACCCCCGAGGGGTACGCTATCCTCGGTTCCATGACCGCGCCGTCCAGCCCGACCCGGGGCTACACCGCCAGCAAGGACCAACTCCTCGCCCGGCTCCGCCGCATCGAGGGTCAGGTCCGTGGCATCGAGAAGATGGTCGAGGACGACCGCTACTGCATCGACGTGCTCACCCAGATCTCGGCCATCCAGGCGGCGCTGGACAAGGTCGGCCTCGGCCTGCTCGACGGCCACGCCCGGCACTGCATGCACGAGGGCGCCGCCGAGGGCCGGGCCGACGAGATGGCGACCGAGATGATGGCCGCCGTCGGCCGCCTGATGAAGCGCGGCTGAGCGGGGACCTCCGGCCCCCGGAACCGGGCACATCGACCCGCGCCGACGCGTCGGGCCGGTCGTACCGTCGAAGTGGCGGGCAGGCCGACCCCGGCGGACCCGCGGCGACGGACGGAGGGCGGCCCGATGATGTGGCAGAGCCCGATGATGGGCTGGATGTGGATCTGGTCCCTGCTGGTGCTCGCGGTGCTGGCGGGGCTCGTCTGGGCGGCCGTGCGGTGGACCGGCCCCCAGTACCTGGGCCCGACGACGGCCCGGCGCATCCTGGACGAGCGGTACGCGCGCGGCGAGATCGACGAGGACGAGTACCGGCGACGCCGGGCCGGTCTGGCCTGATCACGCGAGGCGAGCGTCACCGGTCCCGGTGAGGTCAGGCTGCCTACCATGGCCGGGCGACGACCCGGACGTGGTCGACACGTCCGCGCCGCCCGGGTGACCAGACCGGTCCGGCGGACCAGGCGTCGCCCCGACCGTTGGGAGAGACGCCATGGGTGCCGACCACACCCGCCCCGCACCCGCCGCGCCGCCGGGCGTACGCCGGCTGCTCGTCGCCGTGGTGGTGCCGCTGTTCGCGCTCACCGTGATCGCGGCGCTGGTCCTCTGGCCCCGGCAGGACCGGGAGCCGGTCGGCGGCGCGGACGTCCCCCGCTACCACGGCACGGTGACCCGGGTGGTCACCGAGCCCTGCCCGCCGACCCCGGAGGCCCCGGACGGCGGGGGCGGCCCCTGCGGCACCGTGACGGTGACCGCCGAGCAGGGCCCGGACGCGGGCCGCCAGGTCGAGACGCCGATCCCGGCCGGGCCCGGCGCGCCCCGGGTCGCGGTCGGCGACGAGGTGGTCCTGGTCGAGCTGACCGATCCGGCCGACCCGGCGGTGAAGTCCTACAACATCGCCGAGCACCAGCGCGGCACACCGCTGATCTGGCTGATGGTGCTGTTCGCCGCCGCGATCGTGGCGTTCGGCCGCTGGCGCGGGCTGGCCGCGCTCGCCGGCCTGGCGGCCAGCTTCGCCATCCTGCTCGGCTTCGTGCTGCCAGGCATCGGCGCCGGCCAGCCGCCGCTGCTGGTGGCCATCGTCGGCGCCGCGTTGATCATGTTCGTGGTGCTCTACCTGACCCACGGGATCACCGCGCAGACGTCGGTGGCGGTGCTCGGCACGCTGGGCAGCCTGGTGATCACCGGCGTGCTCGGCCTGCTCGCCACGTCCGCCACCCACCTGACCGGCTTCGGCAGCGAGGACGCCACCACGCTGTCCATGTTCCAGGCCGACGTGGACCTGCACGGCCTGCTGCTGGCCGGCATCATCATCGGCTCGCTGGGCGTGCTGGACGACGTCACAGTCACCCAGGCGGCCACCGTCACCGAACTGGCGCACGCCAACCCCGGGCTGTCCCGGCGGCAGCTCTACCGCGCGGCGACCCGGGTCGGCCGGGCCCACATCGCGTCCACCGTCAACACCATCGTGCTGGCGTACGCGGGCGCCTCGCTGCCGCTGCTGCTCCTGCTGGTCGCCGACTCCCGCCCGGTCAGCGAGATCCTCACCAGCGAGTTCCTCGCCCAGGAGATCGTCCGCAGCGCGGTGGCCACGCTCGGCCTGATCGCCGCCGTACCGCTGACCACCGGCCTGGCCGCGATCGTGACCACCGCCGGACGGCGCCCGCGCGGCGCGGAGCCGGCGCCGCCCGCGCCCCGGCCGCCGGCCGGACGGGACGACGCGCTGGAGGCGCTCGGCGGCGGAAGGAGTACGGAGGCCGCATGGTGAGACTCCGCAGCGTGACCATCGATTTCAAACGCGACGCTGGTCACGGTGCGCCACGGCGAAATCTCGCTATTGGTCGGCTTCCGGACGTAGATCCTCACGAGTGCTGTCGGGTAACCTCGCTGCCGGTCACCGCCGAAGGCGCGCACCGGCGCCAGCGGTGCCGCCGCCCAATCGCCCACGGGCGAGCCGGGGAACCAGGTACATGGGGTGAATCCGCGACAGCGGTAGGGGCCACTTCCGTCCCGAACCCGTCAGCTAACCCGGTCGGCGGCCGACGGAAGGGAACACTGTGACGGCACCCCTGCGCCGCTGGCTGACACCCGTGGTGGCCGTGCTGGCCTCACTGGCCGTGCTGGCCGGGCCGACGCCGGCGACCGCGGCCCCCGCCGCGGCGGCACCCGGCAACCCCTCGGGCCACGAGGAGGACGGCGAACCGCCGCTCATCACCGAGGCGATCGACTCCGCCAACCGGAACTTCCTCCAGGCCAAGGCGAAGCTCGCCAAGTCGCAGGACCGCCAGCGGCGGCTGGCGGCCGAGGTGAAGACGGCACAGGCCGAACTCGACGCGCTCAGCCCGCAGGTCAACCAGCTCGCCGCCCAGTCCTACCGGACCGGCCGGATGGGCGCGATGGCGATGCTGCTGGAGAGCAACTCCCCCGACTCGTTCGTCCGCCGGGTCAACGCCCTGGACGAGCTGAACCTCCTCAACGCGCAGCGCCTGGCCGCCATCAACGCGGTCAAGACCCGCGCCGAGCAGGCCAAGATCGCGATGGACGCCGAGGTCCGCGAGCAGGAGAAGCAGAAGAACGCGATGGAGCGCGAGAAGGTGCAGGCCGAGCGCGCGCTGAAGCTGGTCGGCGGTCTCGGCTTCACCGGCGGACTGGTCTCCGCCACCTCACCGGTCGCCAAGATCGCCCCCGGCCGCACCGCCGACGGCGGGTGGAAGGCCGAGTCGTGCAGCGAGGACGACCCGACCACCTCGGGCTGCGTCACGCCGCGCACGCTGCACGCCTACAAGGAGGTCCGGCGCGCGGGCTTCAAGCGCTTCGTGGGCTGCTACCGGTCCGGCGGGCCGTGGGAGCACCCCAAGGGCAAGGCGTGCGACTGGTCGCTGCAGAACAGCGGCTTCGCACCCTGGCACAACAATGACACCCGCAGGTACGGCAACGAGGTGGCCGCCTTCCTCATCCGCAACGCCGACCGGCTGGGCATCTACTACGTCATCTGGAACCGGCAGATCTGGTTCCCGGCCACCGGCTGGCGCTCCTACAGCGGGCCGTCGAACCACACCGACCACGTCCACATGTCGCTGCTCTGACGCCGGACACCACGAAGAAGGGGCCGCCCTCGGGCGGCCCCTTTCGTCTTCCCCGTGGATCAGCTCGCCAGCGCCGGGTCCGCGGGCGCCGCCGGGGCGGGCAGCGGGGCCGGGGCCTGCGCCACGGTCCGCACCTCGCCGCCGGCGAGACGGTACGACATGCCGACCACCGTGCACCGCCCCGCCGCCACCCGCTCGGCCAGCACGGTGGACCGGGCCAGCAGCGTCTCCACGGTCTGCGCGATGTGCACGTCGATGATGCCGTCGAGGTCCTCGACGCCCTGGCGGGCGGCGCGCAGCAGGCTGGGCGAGACCGCGTCCACCACCGCGCCCAGGTGCCCGGCCGGGGCGGCGCCGGTCCGGACCCCCTCGCGGGCGGCCTGGACCGCGCCGCACGAGTCGTGCCCGAGCACCACCACGAGCGGAGTGCCCAGCACGGTGACGGCGTACTCGACGCTGCCGAGCACCTCCGGCCCGGCGGTGTGCCCGGCGGTACGCACCACGAAGAGGTCACCGAGGCCGCGATCGAAGATGATCTCGGCGGCGAGCCGCGAGTCGGAGCAGCCGACGATCACCGCGAACGGGTGCTGGCCGTCGGCGACAGCCGCCCGGTGGCCGGCGTCCTGATTCGGATGCTGGGGGACGCCGGTGACGAACCGGTGATTACCGGCACGCAGTTCGGCAAGTGCCTGCTCCGGGGTCCTCGGCGTCATGTCGCTCACCTCGTCTACCAGGGAACTACCAGGCCGGACGGCCTCGCGACCAACGTTCACACGCCCCTCGGGAGCCGTCAAGATTCGTGATACGCATTTCATACTTTCCCGTCGCCGCCCGCCTCCGGACCGCGCCGATTCGGCAGGTGGCGGCGGTGGCCATAGCATGACCACCATGGCGACCACACCAGTTGAGGACGGGAGCCGCCGTAACTGGACCTTCCTCACCAACCACGGCCACGTGCTGCTGGCTATCGCACGCAACCCCACCGCCCGGCTGCGTGACGTCGCCGACGAGGTGGGCGTGACCGAGCGGGCGGCCCAGGCCATCGTCGCCGACCTGGAGGCCGGGGGTTACCTGCGGCGTACGCGGGTGGGACGGCGCAACGAGTACACGATCAACCCGAAGGGCCGCTTCCGGCACCCGGCCGAGGCCGACCAGCAGGTCGGCGCCCTGCTGGCCCTCTTCGCCGCCGAGCCGGCCGGGGACGCCGCCGCCGACCGGTGACCCGGCCGGGCACCACGTGTGCCCGCGCGAGCGGGCGCGGCGGGTAATCTCAGCGCGTGCGCGACAGCTTGCGGCCGGGCGCGACCACGGGACGCGTCCGGGCCGGACACCGGATCAGGTCCGTCCTCTCCGGAGCGGCGGTGGCCGCCCTGCTCGGCGGCGCGCTCGCGGTGCCCGCGCCCGCGCTGGCCGCCCCGAAGTGCGGCCCGACCGGCGGCCCCGCCCCCACCGAGGTGCCCTGGGCGATCAGCCGCCTCGACCCGGCTGCCGCGTGGCGGGTCGGCAAGGGCGCCGGGATCACCGTCGCGGTGATCGACTCCGGGGTCTCACCGGCCCACCCGCTGCTACGGGGACGGGTGCTGCCGGGGGAGGACTTCAACCAGCTCGTCCGCCTGAAGGGACAGTGCGACCTGGTCGGCCACGGCACCATGGTCGCGGGCATCATCGCCGGCCGGGAGGGCACCGGCTCGCCGTACACCGGCATCGCGCCGGAGGCGAAGATCCTGCCGCTGCGGGTGCTGGCCGAGAACAAGGAGAACTTCGACCCCAACGTGCCGGCCGAGATCGGCAAGGCGATCCGCTGGGCGGTCGACAACGACGCCGACGTGATCAACCTGTCCCTGGTCACGCTCGACGACCCGGCGCTGAAGTCCGCCGTGCAGTACGCGCTCGGCAAGGACGTGGTCGTCGTCGCCTCCGCCGGCAACCGGCAGGAGAACCGGGAGGACCGGCCGGCCTACCCGGCGGCGTACCCGGGTGTCATCGCCGTCGCCGGCATCGACGAGCAGGGCGGGCACGTCGGCAGCTCGGTCAGCGGCGACTATGTGGACATCGCCGGCCCCGGCCTGAACATCGTCGGGCCCGCGCCGCAGGGGTCGGGCTACCGGGCCGAACCGCAGGGCGGGACGAGCTTCGCCAGCGCGTACGTGTCCGGGGCGGCGGCGCTGGTGCGGGCCGCCCACCCGGACATCAGCGCCGAGGAGGTCGCCTACCGGCTGACCCGCACCGCCGACAACCCGCCCGACGGGCACAACGCCGAGGTCGGCTACGGGATGGTCAGCCCGTACCGGGCGGTCACCAGCCTGCTCGGCACCCGGAACGACCCGCCGCTGGGCGCCATGCCGCCACCGGCGCCGCCGGCCGACCCGCTGGCCTGGCAGCGCCCGGTCGCGATCTGGGTCGCCGTCGTGGGCGCGCTGCTGGCCGGCGTCCTGCTGACGCTGCGGCCCATCCTGGTACGCGGACGGCGGCGCGGGTGGCGGCCGGGCCGGCGCGACGTGCCGCAGGACGCCTGACGATGCGCGACGGCTCCGCCCGGCACGAGCCGGAGCGGAGCCGCTGTGGACCGGTCGGGGTCAGTTGCCCCAGACCTTGGAGTTGCTCATCTCCGTGGTCATGTAGTTCTCGCGCGCGATGCCCACCGCGCCGCCGATCTCGTTCAGGACCTTGTTGATGTCCCGCACGGCGGCGTCCCACTGGGCCTGGTGCTGCTGGTAGGCGGCCCGGTCCTGGCCCTCCCACTCGAGCTTGGTCAGCATCGCCCGTAGCGTGTCCAGCTTCTCGTCGATGGTCCGCGAGATGGCCTGCATCTGCTGGTTGCTGCTCTCCAGAACAGCGTAATCAACCTTGATGCTCATCGATTCCTCCTCTGCCTGTCTTCGCGGATCACGGGTTGAGAGCAGCGTGGAACTTGTCCAGCATCTGCTGCTGCTCTTCGTCGTTCACCTGGTGCGTGGTGCCCGACTTGTCGAGCAGGTCCGCGATGTTGTCCATCGCGGTCAGCAGCTTCGCCGTGTCCTCGTTCCAGCGGTTCATCAGGCCCTGGAAGCCCGTGGACGCCTGGCCCTTCCAGGCCATCGCCAGGTCGTCGACCACGTTCCACAGCTTCTTGAGCTCGCCGTCGACGTCGCTGCGCGTGGACCGCACGTCACTCGCGGCGGTGTGCAGAGTCGCTGCACTGACCTCGAACGCCATGCTTCACACCCTTCCGTCATCTTGTGGCGGCGGTTCCGCCGCGCCCTCCCCCGCGGCAAGGCGTACACACCCCACCGACGGACACTTCATCCGAACCGTAGCGGACGACGTCCAACCCGCGCAGCCCTGATGACCCATCGACGTATTCCGACAGCCCTCAACGGCAACGCGATCCGGCGTCGTCCGTACGAGGTGGACGGTCGTCGCCGAGGTCAGGGACGTTCCCGTGTGGATCTGACGATCGTCGACACGCCGAAGGCCAGCACCGCGATCAGCAGCACCACCACGACCCACAGCACCGGCTTGGTGAACGCGCGCTGGAACGCCAGCACCAGCAGCGCCGCGCAGGTGCTCAACGCCACCACCTCGGCGGCCCGCCGCAGCTTCGCCGAGCGGGTCAGCCCGGCGAACAGCATCAGGACCACGAAGACCGGGATGGTCAGCAGCACGTACAGCAACAGCGAGAAGAGCAGGGTTTCCACGCGTCGCTCCCGTCACCCGTAGAACTTGGAGTCCCGCACCCAGTCGATCTTGATGTCCTTGATGTCCGGGTCGGAGCCGGTCGGCGCCCAGCCGGGACGGGAGTCCGCGGTGAAGGTGAACCGGTCGTCGGTGTGGAAGGCGGCCAGCAGCGCGTGCAGCAGCGCGCTGATCTCGCCGAAGACCAGGACCAGGATGGCGGCCGTCGCGGCCAGGCCGGCGATGCCGATGGCCTGGGCCAGCGCCGTGGTGGCGGGAAAGAACTGGAGCGCGATCGAGGCGATCACCGCGACCAGGATCGGCATGAGCGCCTGGGCCAGGCCGGAGACCGCGTCGTTGTACGCGTCGCGGGCCGCGGTGAGCGTGTCCCGGTTGGCGGCGAACGCCTCGGCCAGCGAGTTGATCTCCGCGCCGAGCTTGCGGAGGAACAGGTCGAACGCGTCCCGGTCGTCGAAGTCCCACTCCGCCGCGTCCGGCGGAACCGCCGCCATGGCCGCGCCGAACTGGTCCGCGCCGAGCAGGCGGGCCGCCTCGTCCCACTTCTTGATCGACTCGTTCACCTGCTGGTTGTCGAACGACTCCAGATAGAGGATCGTGCCGATCAGCGCCGCCGAGGCGGCGATCCAGACCAGGTTGCCCTTGGCGATGGCCGCCGCCGAGCGGACCGGAGCCGTGGTCTGCGCGACCGACACCGAGCCGGTCACCGTCCCCGAGGCGTTGGCGATGAGGATCTCCGGTGGCATCAGGCGTCCCTTCCGTGGCGGACCCGGCCGGTCACTTGACCACCCAGGGCTGATCCGACTTCTCCCAGTTCTTCGCGCTCTGTTCGAGCTGCTCGGCGACCCTGCGCAGATGCTCCACACCGCCGCGGACGTTGGCCAGGTGCCCGTCCACAGCCGCGTTGTGCCGCTCCACCGCCCCGGTGCCGAACCAGCTCAGCGCAGTGCCGGGCAGCTTGACCTCGGCCAGCAGCGTCTCGACGTTGCGCAGGTATTGGATCGGGCCGTCCGGGGCGTCGAGCCGCTGGCCGGCCTTCCGGATCGCGTCGACGTCGACGGTGTTCGGCATCGTCGGCCTTCCTCTCGTTCAGCGCCGCAGGTTGCGGGTCGGGTCGGACAGGTCCACCCCGAAGCGGCGGAACCAGTCTTCGGGGGTGAGCGTGCCGTTCTGCGCCTGGCGGACCGTCTCGGAGTCGCCGAGCATCTCGCTCAGCATCTCGCGCTGCCGCTCCTCGAAGGCGGCGTACGCCGCGTCGATCGCGGCCTGCATCGACTCGGCCAGGGAGAAGCTGTCCAGCCGCATCGCCCGCGCGTTCAGCTCGACGTCGCCGACCTTCATGTCGCCGTCCACAGTCACCCGCACCAGCCCGTCCGGGCTCTCCCCGGTGACCCGTAGCTCCGCGCGCTGCCGCTGGAGCTCGGCCAGCCGGCGCTGCTGTTCCTGCGCCTGGCGCAGCAGGCCCTCCATTGCCGCACCGAAACCCGACGGGCTGCTCACCTACGCGCCCCTTTCCCACTCGCGACGATCGATCGGGCCGACGCTACCGGACCGGACTCCCGCCGTCCGTCCCGTCAGGCGGGTTCCGTCCACGCGGTCTGGATGAGCTGCTGACCGTCGCGGCGGCGCACGAGCGTGCCCCGGCCCGGCGGCTGCGGGGTCGGCCGCAGGTTGCCGAAGACCGCGCCCTCCTCCCGGCTGCCGGACATCAGCAGGCCCGGCGAGTCCAGCTCGCGCAGGCGTTGCAGCACCGGCTCGTACAGCGCCCGGGCGACACCGCCGACCCGGCGCGTGATGATCAGGTGCAGGCCGATGTCCCGCGCCTGCGGCAGCAGTTCGTGCAGCGCGCTGAGCGGGTTGCTGCCACCGGAGGCGACCAGGTCGTAGTCGTCCACCAGGATGTACAGCTCCGGGCCCTTCCACCAGCTCCGGTCGCGCAGCTGCGCGGTGGTCACGTCCGGGCCGGGCAGCCGGTTCTGCAGGGCGCTGCGTATCGACCCGAGCCCCTGGCTGAACACCTGGTTCGACGGCGCGTAGTCGAGCAGGTGATCCCCCTCGACCGCGCCCAGCAGACCACGCCGGTAGTCGGCGATGACCAGCCGCGCCTGGGCCGGGGTGTACCGCTCGGCGATCCCCCGGGCGATCAGCCGCAGCAGGTTGGTCTTGCCGCACTCGGCGTCGCCGAACACGGTCAGGTGCGGCTCCCCCGCCAGGTCCAGGTAGACCGGGGCGAGCGCCGACTCGTTGACGCCGATCGGGATGCCCGGGGCGGACCTGTCGACCACCTTCGCCAGCTCGGTCACCGTCAGCCTGCGCGGCAGCAGCCGCACCTTCGGCGCCGGCTGTCCCGGCCAGTTCGCCGCGACGTGACCGGCCAGCGCCACCGACGCCTCGGTCAGGTCCTCGATGTCACGCTTGCCGTCGATCCGCGAGATCGCGGTCAGGAAGTGCAGCTTGTCCCGGGTCAGACCGCGACCGGGCGCGCCCACCGGCACGTTCTGCGCCGCCCGCCTGTCGATCTCCGACTCCGACGGGTCACCGAGCCGCAGCTCCAGCTTGGTGCCGAGCAGGTCCCGCATGTTGATCCGGATCTCCGCCCACCGCACCGCCGTGATCACCACGTGCACACCGAAGCCCAGGCCCCGGTTCGCCAGGTTGGTGATCGTCTGCTCCAGCTCCTCGTACTCCTGACGCAGCGTGTTCCAGCCGTCCACCACGAGGAAGACGTCACCGAACGGGTCGTCGGCGAACTCACCCGCCGCCCGGCGACGCCGGTAACTGGCCACCGAGTCGATGCCGTGCTGAGTGAACCGGTTCTCCCGCTCGTCGATCACCGCGACCACCTCGGCCACCGTCCGCCGGACCGCCTCGGTGTCCCGCCGCCCCGCCACACCCGAGGTGTGCGGCAGCCCCTCCAGGCTGCGCAGCGCGCCGCCGCCGAAGTCGAGGCAGAAGAACTGCACCTCGCGCGGCGTGTGGGTGAGCGCCAGCGACGCCAGCATCGACCGCAGCATCGTGCTCTTGCCGCTCAGCGACGCCCCCACGATCACCACGTTGCCGCCCGCCCCGGCCAGGTCCACCATCATCGGATCGCGGCGCTGCTCGTACGGCCGGTCCACGATGCCCACCGGCACCGCCAGCCGGCCCCGCCCCGGCCAGTCGGCGGTGGTCAGGCCGTACGTCGGGTGCACGCTCAACTTCGGCAGCAACTCGGCCAGCCCGGACGGTTCCGCCAGCGGCGGCAGCCACACCTGGTGCGCCGGCTTGCCGCGGCCCTTGAGCTGGCCGATCAGCACGTCCAGCATCGCCACGGCCTTGCCGTCGCCGGCCTGCTCCGGTTCCGGGGTCGCCTCCGCCGGGCTGGGCGTCGCGGGCGCCGGCACGTAGTCGATGCCGTACGGGACGATCCGGCGCTGCACCTGCGCCCGGGTGGAGCGCTGCACCTGCCCCGGCGCCCGGTACGGGCCGGAGACGTAGGCGGCGCGGAACCGCAGCATGGTCGCGGTGTCGGTCTTCAGGTAGCCGTGACCGGGCGCGCTGGGCAGCTCGTACGCGTCCGGCACGCCGAGCACGATCCGGCTCTCCACCGCCGAGAACGTACGCAGACCGATCCGGTACGACAGGTGCGTGTCCAGGCCGCGTAGCTTGCCCTCCTCCAGCCGCTGCGAGGCCAGCAGCAGGTGCACGCCGAGCGACCGGCCGAGCCGGCCGATCATCACGAACAGGTCGATGAAGTCCGGCTTGGCCGCCAGCAGCTCGGAGAACTCGTCACAGATGATCAGCAGGCTGGGCATCGGCTCCAGCTGCTCACCGGCGGCCCGCGCCTTCTCGTAGTCGTACCGGGAGACGTAGTTGCCCGCCGCCCGCAGCACCTCCTGCCGGCGGTTCATCTCACCGGCGAGCGCGTCCCGCATCCGGTCGACCAGCGGCAGCTCGTCGGAGAGGTTCGTGATCACCGCGCTGGTGTGCGGCAACGCGTCCAGCGAGGCGAACGTCGCGCCGCCCTTGAAGTCGACGAGGACGAAGTTCAGCTCCTCCGAGGAGTGCGTCACGGCGAGCGCCCCGACCACCGTACGCAGCAGTTCGCTCTTGCCGGAGCCGGTAGCGCCGATGACCAGGCCGTGCGGGCCCATGCCCTCGTGCGCGGACTCCTTGAAGTCGAGCTCCACCACGTTGCCGTCCGGACCCAGGCCGAGCGGGATGCGCAACCGGTCGCGGTGGCTGCGCGGACGCCACGTCTGCCGGACGTCCACAGTCGCCGCGTCGCCGACACCGAGCAGATCGGGCAGCTCCATGCTGCGGGCCAGCGGCTCCTCGGTGCTCGCGCCCTGCTGCTGGGAGAGCCGGAACGGGGCGATCTGCCGGGCCAGCCCCTCGGCCGCGCTCAGGGAGAGCCGGTCCGGCCGGCCGAGCCGCGACGTGGCGGCGCCACGGACCAGGTCCAGCCCGGTGCCGTCCCCCGCGTCCAGGCAGAGCAGCCAGCGCCCGGCGTCGCGCGGTACCGCGCCGGACAGGTCGAACACCGTCGTGCCGAGCAGGCCCGGCCCGGTCAGCGCGCAGGTCGCCGAGACCTCGCCGCCGTCCAGCACCACCACCACGTGTGGAGCGGTGGTCAGCGGCTTCGCCTCCGGCGCGAACCGGGGCCGCCCGCCCAGATCCTGGGCCAGCGCGGTCTCCGCCTCGTCCAGCGCGGCGTACACCATCCGGCGCGCGCCCGCCGCGTCCGTACGCCCCGGGTGCTGGGCGTGCGGCAGCCACTTCACCCAGTCCCAGGCCGCCTGCCGGTCCGGCGCGGCCACCACCACCACCAGGAGGTCCTCCGGGGCGTGGAACGTGACCAGCTGGCCCAGCGCGGCCCGCGCCAGATCCAGCACCGCCTCCCGGTCGCCGCGCAACGCGATCCGGCTGAACGCGCGCAGCGACAGCGCGGTCGGCAGATCCGGCACGCTGGAGTGGGCCCGGACGAACCGGCGCAGCGCGATCGCGCTCATCGGTTCCAGGTCCTCCACCGGCTTGGTCTCCGGCGGCACGATCTCCACCGCGAGCCGCTGCGGGCCGAGCGCGATCCGCACCTCGCCGAAGTCGTCCTCGGTGATCCGCCGCTCCCAGAGCCGGCGCGAGGCGGCGATCGACCAGAGCGCGTCCGGCTCCGGGTGCCGCCACGTCATCGCGGCGCGCTGCTGCTCGGCCGCCCGCCGGGTGCGCTTGCGCATCTGCGCGAGGTAGCGCATGTAGTCGCGCCGCTGGGCGTTCAGCTCGGCCTTGTCCTTGCCGCCGTTGCCGAGCGTGCCGATCGCCATGCCCAGCATGGACACACCGAACAGGCCACCCGCGACGTACGTCATCATGCCGCCGCCCCGGCCCGCGTAGAGGAACGCCATCGCGCCGACACCGCAGAGCATCGGCAGGATCATCAGCACCTGGCCCATGCCCTTGGCCTGCGGCTCGGGCAACTCGGGCGGGGACTCCAGCAGCACCTCGCCGCGCGGCAGCGCGGGCCCCGGTTGACGCGGAAGTCGGCGGAACACCACCGTACTCACGGCTCTCCCTCCCCAGAAGCGGCCCTGATCGTGGTCTGCCACCGCCGGTGAGCGTCGGGTGGGCAACCTGTGCGACCGCCATCGTAGGTAATCTCCGTCAGGCGTCGTGGACCCGTGAAGGCGGCGCCGACGGCCCAGCGGATCGTATGCGAGCACGAGGAGGCCACTGTGGCGACGAAGACGGCGACCGGCGGACTGAGCCGGATCACCATCGTGGCGCCGCGTACCAGGATGGACCTGGCGCTGCCGTCCGACGTGCCGCTCGCCGACCTGCTCCCCACGCTGCTGCGGTACGCGGGCGAGGACCTGGCCGACGAGGGCGTACGGCACGGCGGCTGGGCCCTGTCCCGGCTCGGCGGCCAACCGCTCGACGGTGGCCGTACCGCGGCGCAGCTCGGGGTACGCGACGGCGAGGTGCTCTACTTCAACCCGCGTGCGGCGACCGCCCCCGAGATCGTCTTCGACGACGTGGTGGACGCGGTCGCCACCTCCACCACCCAGCGGGCGGGCGCCTGGCAGGTGGGCACCACACGGCTGTTCGCGGTCCTGCTCGCCGCCTCGGCGCTGGCCGGGGGCGCGGTGGCGACGCTGCTCACCGGCCCGCCGCAGCTGCCCGGCGCGGCCGCCGCCTTCGTGGTCGCGGTGGCGCTGCTGGTCGGCGCCGCGGTGCTGTCCCGGGCCGCCGGTGACAGCCGCACCGGCGCGGTGCTGGCCCTCGTCGGAATCGGTTACGCGGGCGTCGGCGGCCTGCTGGTGCTCGCCGGGGACCGGACGCTCGGCGAGCTGGCCGGCCCGCACGTCCTGCTCGCCGGCACCGCCGTGGTGGTGTTCGGCGCGATCGCCGCGCTCGCGGTCGGCGACCGCCTGCCGCTGTTCCTCGGCGCGGTGGGCGTGGGCGGCGCGGTCGGCCTCGGCGCGGTGCTCAGCCTGGCCTTCGGCATCGGCGCGGCGGCCTCGGCGGCGATCGTCGCGACCGTCGCGTTCGGCGCGCTGCCCGCGCTGCCGATGCTCGCCTACCGCCTGGCCCGGCTGCCGGTGCCGTCCATCCCCACCGGACCGGACGACCTCAAGACCGACACCGAGTCGGTGGACGGCCCGTCGGTGCTGCGCAACAGCGAGCGCGCCGACGGGTTCCTCACCGGCCTGCTCTGGACCGTCTCGCTGCTGGTGCTCGGCGGCGAGGTGGTGCTCGCCGAGGACGGCCGGCTCCCGGCGGTCCTGCTCTGCCTGGTGCTGGCGCTGCTGTCGCTGCTGCGGGCACGCCCGTTCCTCAGCCGCGCCCAGCGCACGCCGGTGCTGCTGTCCGGCACCGTCGGCCTGGCGCTTGTCGCCGCCGCCACGTTCGCCGCGGGCTCGCTCGCGGTACGGCTCGGGCTGATCCTCGGCGGCCTGGCCGTGGTGGCCGTGATCAGCCTGGTCTACGGCCTGACAGTGGCCGGCAAGCGGATCTCCCCGGTCTGGGGCCGGACCCTGGACATCATCGAGATCCTGCTGATCGTCGCGCTGGTGCCGCTGACCTTCTGGGTCTGCGGCGCGTACGGCTGGATCGTCAACCTTCGACCGTGACCGTCCCCATCGCGGTGCCGACCGGCGCGGTGGCGTAGACGCCCGGACCGTGCTGGCCGTCCAGCGGGCGGGCCGGCACGCCCGCGCGCCGGGCCATCTCCCGGACCGCCTTGACAAGCGCCTCGGCGTGCCCGTCCATGGCCGCCACCCGCAGCAGCGGCGGCACCCGCCGGCCGCCCGGGAGCACCACCGCGGCGACCGTGTGCGAGGGCGCGGAGGTGGCCGTGACCGCGTCCACGAGCGCGCCGAGCGATCCGTTGGGGCGTACCCGCAGGGCCAGGCAGCGCTGCGTCCAGCCGCCCCCGCGCAGGCTGGTCCACGTCTCCACCGGGGACTCCGGCGCGAGGTCGAGCCCGGCCCCGGACACCACCGCCGCGTGCAGTTCGTCGCGGTCGAGCACCCGGTGGGCGAGGCCGGCGGCGTTGAGCGCCTTGCCGAGCCGGCCCACGCCGGCCGCCACCGTGCGGTGCACGCCGCGCAGCCCGCCGCCCCGGCTCACCGTCTCGGCCCGCGCGTCGGACACCGACAGGCGCAGCGCCACCCACACGGTCCGGTACGCGGACGGCGGCGCGCCGGGAGCCGGGTACCAGACGAGGGTGTGCGAGACGACCTGGGTCTGGGTGACCGGGCCGGAGAAGTCGGCGAGCACCGCGAGCGCGCGGTCCACCACCGCCGCCTCGACCGACCCGGCGGGCGCGCCGGGACGGCCGGTCAACGCCAGCGCGGCGAACCAGCCCCGGTCGTCCTGCCCGATGCCGAGCCGGGTGCCGCGCTCGGTCAGCTCCACCACTGTCAGCTCCGGCGCGAGCGCGGCGAGCCGCGGGTCACCGCCGGGCGCCGCACCCCGGGCCCGGTCGCGGCGCCGGCGCAGCCGGCGGCGGAGCATCAGGTCCTCGTACC
Organism: Micromonospora sp. NPDC048169; assembly: GCF_040652815.1. NCBI lineage: Bacteria > Bacillati > Actinomycetota > Actinomycetes > Micromonosporales > Micromonosporaceae > Micromonospora > Micromonospora sp. NPDC048169. Next base: position 7,003 of record NZ_JBEZMS010000006.1, on the reverse strand, counting down.
ACCAGCGGCCGCCCCGGCGCGCGAAGGCCGCGCCCACGGCCAGCAGCGCCAGTACGGCGACCACCGCGAGCAGCCACGTCGGGCCGGCGGTGGCGAACCAGACGGCGAGCGCCGCGCACTCCACCGCCACGAGCTGCCCGACCACGATCGGGCCGAGCCGTCCCCGGCGGCGCCTGTCCGCCGGGGTGACCGGCCGGTCCGCCGGTACGGCGGGAGCGGTGGCGGTACGACCGGGTGGCGCCTGGAGCTGCGTCATCGGTGTGCGTCCCTTCTGGACATGCTGGGCCTCCGCCGGGCGGCTGCTGTCGTTCGGGCGGCGGACGGGGTCCGGCGCACCCCCGACGGCCCCTTATCGTAGGGAAGCCCGCGGCGCCGCTCGGACCTGTCGTCGTGGACCCACCCCCGCCGGAGGTTAGTCATGCGGACCCGCCGCGATCAGGTGCAGGCGTACCGCTTCGTCACCCGCCGCATCGTCTCCGCCCTGCTCTCCGGCGACCCGGAGACCAACGAGCTGCCGATGCGCCGCCTCGGCATGGCGGTGTTCGGCAGCGTCATCGCGGCAGCCGTGGTGCTCGGCGGCGTGGGCGCGTACGGGCAGCTCACCAGCAACTCCGCGCCGCTGGAGCCGAACACGCTGGTGATCGAGCGGGAGACCGGCGCGACGTACTACTTCGGCGAGGACAAGGTGTTGCGCCCGACGCTCAACTACGCCTCGGCGCGGTTGATCGTCAACGACGCGGCGGCGCAGCCGCGCACCATGTCCCAGGCGTCGATCAAGGACCGTCCACGCGGGCGGCTGGTCGGCATCGTGGGCGCCCCGGACGACCTGCCGGATCGCAAGTCCCTGGTCGGGCTGCCGTGGTCGGTGTGCGACGTACCGGATCCGAACGACCCGCAGCGCTCCACCACGCATCTGGTGATCGACCGCGCGCTGCCCGGCGGCACGTCGCTGGCCGACCGGGCCGTGGTGGTGCGGACCAGCGACGCCCGCTACCTGCTCACCGGCGGTTCCCGGCTGCGGGTGGCCGGTGACGAGCAGGCGCTGGTGGCGTTGAAGATGGCCGGCGCGACGAACCTGACCGTCGGGCAGCAACTGCTGAACGCGGTCCCGGTCGGTCCGGTGCTGCGCAAGCCTTCGATCGCCGGGGACGGCGGCGCGAGCGGGCTCACCGTGGCCGGCCGGCCGGCCCGGATCGGCCAGGTCTACCAGGCCGCCGGCCAGTACTACGTGCTCACCCGGCAGGGCCTGGCCACCGTCCGGGAGGTCACCGCGCTGCTGCTGCTCGGCGGCGGCGGCGAGGTGACGCAGATCACTCCGGACGAGGCGGGCCGGCTCCTCACCGACCAGCGGCTGGACGCGGACGGCCTGCCGGCCCGCCTGCCGGCGCTGCACGAGGTCCGCGTGGGCCGCACCGTGCTCTGCGCCACCTACCGGCCCGGCCCGGCGGGCCAGCCGCCGACCACCACGCTGGAGGTCTTCGACACCGCGCCGGCCGAGCTGACCTCGGCGACCGCGATGCCGGCGCGGCAGGGCGGCCGGGACGCCGTACGCACCGCCGAGCACGTGCTCCTGCCCGGCGGCAAGGGCGTGCTGGTGCAGGCCACGGCCGGCGAGAGCGGCAAGGCGGCGGCCGGGTCGACGGTCTACCTGATCACCGCGCAGGGCATCCGCTTTCCGCTGGGCACCGCCGGGGGTGACGCCAAGAGCGCGCTCGGATACGGCGACGTGACGCCGCTCGCGGTGCCCGCCTCACTGCTGGCGCTGGTGCCGACCGGCCCGACGCTGTCCCGGCAGGACGCGATGGCGTACTTCGATGCGTCAGCGCCCGCTGCGCCCGCCGCGACACCCTCGGCCGGTGGTGCGGCCGCCCAGGTCCAGGGCGGTTGACCGCCCTCCCTCATCCGAAGTGGAGGATCCCCGTCACGGGTCGCCCGGGTTGGCACGCTTCGACTAACCTGAGTGCGGCGTACGGTTATCGACGAGGACTACGGGGATGCAGCCATGACGGGGCGCACGACAGTAGACGTACTGTCCTTGGAGGACTTCCACCAGCGGCTCGAGCGGCGCCTGGACCAGGCGGAGTCGGTGTTGCGCAAGCTCAACACCCAGATGCAGTGCCGCCCGCCGGCCCTCGGGACGTTCACCGACGCGACCGACAACGCGCGTCGCTACTCCGAGACGCACCAGAGCTACGTCAACCACGTCGACCGGCTGCGCCGGGCGATCCTGGCCGCCCGCGAGGCGACCCAGAAGATCATGACGAACTACAAGACCGCCGAGGCCCGCAACGCCGCCGCCGCGGCCGACATCGCCGCCGCCCTCTCCGGGCTCGACGAGGCGATGAAGCAGCCGAAGGAGGACCCGCGTGTCTGAGTACACCCGGCGCTACGAGCACGTCAGCCACGAGGAGCTCTACCAGGACGTCAAGGCGGGCGACCCGAAGCAGATCGAGGCGCTGAGCGCCCAGTGGACCTCCCTGAAGGGCACGCTCGACGACCTCGGCCGCGATCTGACCGCCGACCTGGAGGCGCTGACGAAGACCTGGTCCGGCGACGCCGCGCGGGAGTTCCACCGCCGGCTGGGCATGGTCGTGAGCTACTCGGGCAGCCTCGCCGAGGGCATGACGGGCATCCGGCAGGGCCTCGACATGATGTCCAGCGAGCTGCGGGCCGCGCAGGCCAAGGCCGAGAGCCCGGAGAAGACGGAGGACAACGACAAGCTGCTCTCCGGCGCCGGCAAGGGCTTCCTGCTCGGCGGCGCCGCGGGCGCGGTGATCGGCGGGATCGTCGGCCACCAGCAGGACAAGGCCGAGCAGGAGAAGGCGCACCAGCGGATGGTGCAGGTCGTGGCGAAGCTCGCCGAGGGCTACGACTTCTCGGCGTACAGCCGGATCGTGGTGCCGGAGCCGCCGGCGGCCGAGCTGCCCGGCCACACCGGTAACGGTGACCCCACGCTGCAGAACGGCCCGTCGGTGAAGACGCCGTCGTCCGGCCCGAGCCTGGGCAGCTTCGGCCCGGGCGCGAGCGCCACCGCGACCAGCTCGGGCGTGCACCACGCGGCCCCGACCGGCGGCACGCCCGGTGCGGGCACTCCGGGTTCGGGCGCTCCGGGCGGCCAGCCCGGCGCGGGCACCCCGGGTTCGGTGCCGACCACCGGGACGGTCGACCCGGGCGGCACCTCGCTGGCCGGCGCCACTCCGCTGACCAGCACCCTCGGCGGTCCGACTGTCGGCGGCGGCCCGGGCTTCGGCCCCGGCGGCGGCCCGGCGACGATGACCGCCGGCGGCCCCGGCGGCGGCTCGCTCTACGGTGCCCCCGGCGTGCTGAGCACCGGCGCGCTCGCGGGCACCGGCCCCAACTCGGCGGCCTCGGCCCGCCTCGGCGGCATGCCCGGCGCGGAGACCCGCTCGGCAGCCGGCACGGGTCGGCTCACCTCCGGTCGCGGCCTCGTCGTCGACGCCGGGAGCAAGTCCGCCGAGCGCACCGGCGGCGCAAACGGGCGGCCCGCGATGGCCGGCCGCGGCGGCGTGCTGGGCGGGCGCGGCGGCCACGGCGACGACGAGTCGGACGGCCGGCTGACCTGGCTCACCGAGGACGAGATGGTCTGGGGCGACGGTGACGCCGCTCCGCCGCCGGTACTCGGCGGCAACTGACCCCGGCATCCACGAGACGGCGCGGCACCCCGGCAGGGGCGCCGCGCCGTCTCGCGTCGGGCCTGCGTGAGGGTCCGTCCACACCGACTCGTGTGGTGGCTCACGTAACCCGCAAGATCTTTGAGCTGCAAGATCGTCTGCCGACCGATAGGTTGAATTGGTGCTGCCCGTAGCGTTCGCCCCGTCCACCTGGACGGCGACGCTGCGCCGAATCGCCCGCACGGCGGTGGCCGGCCTGGTGCTGATCGTCGGCCTCCAGGGCATCGCCGCCACACCCGCCCACGCCACCGCGTCCTCGCACGCCACCGCCTCGCACGCCGTCGAGCACGTCGCGACGATCGAGCACGTCGCCGTCATCGAGCACGTCGCGACGCCGCGGGCGGTCACGGCCGGCCACGCACGTTCCGCCGCACTCACGGCGGGCGACGCCACGACCACTGCCCTGCGGACCACCGGTCCCGGCACCAGCCCCACCGTCGCCGAAGCCTCTTCCGCCGGCTCCGCCGGGCGCGTCCCCGGCACCGAGGTCGTCGCCGCCGCCGACCCCGGCCGCGCGCACATCGCCCGTCGCGGTCCGCCGCGCGCCTGACCGGGCGCCCTTCCGGTACGCCCCGGCGCGGCCCCACGGCCGCACGCCTCACGCCTCACGCCCTGCCGCGCGTGCCGCGTCTCCGTTCACGACGCGCACCCGCCCGGATGCCCGGGCCACAACCGCTTATCGTCCTTCGTTCCACCTTGAGGTGCTGGTGATGCAGACCGTCTTCTCCGCCGTCCTGCCCGACATGCCCACGGCCGCCGTGATCTGGCTGGTCCTGCTCGCCGTGGCCGCGACAGTGGTGGCCGCGCTGATCGTCCGCCCGTCCCGGTTCCGCTCGGAACTCGTCGACCGGATCAGCGACGCCGCCCGGCCGAGCAGCATCGAACAGGCCGAGCGGGCCCGCGTACAGGACCGGGACCGGGACCGGTACGCCGACGAGGTCGCCGTGGCAGCCTCCCGCGCGGCGGCTACCGCGGAGCGCAGCCGGGCGGAGTGGCTGACCGCCCAGGAGGAGGCCGAGTCGGCCTGGCAGGCGTACCAGGCGGCGGAGGACGACGTACGGCGCCTGGCTGCCGCCGCGGCGCTGCCGCTGCCCCGGACCGCCCGGACCCCGGCCGAATACGCGGACCGGGAGCGCTGGCTGCACCGGGCCGCGATGGACGCCCAGTGGCGCAACGAGATCACGGTGCGGCAGCTCAGCGACATCCTCGGCGGCAACGGCTGGGACCCGACCCGGCACCCGGTCGAGCAGGAACTGCTGCTGCGCCGGCTGGTCCGGGACAACCTGGCGGCACGGCACCGGGCCGCCGCCCAGCGGGAGCAGGCCGCCTGGCAGGCAGCCGAGCTGGCCGCGGCGGCGGCGCAGAGCCTGCGCGACGAGGTGTTCGCCGCACTGCACCCGGTCGCCGAGCCGCAGGCGGAACTGTCCATCGTCGGGTTCGCCGGGCCGGAGACCACCCGGGAACTGCCGGCCGGGGCGGCGGCCGTCGAGGTCACCCGCGAGCTGCCCCCGGTGGCCCGGGGACGGGCGGCAGTCGCGGCCTGAGAGTTCGCTGCCGGCCGGTGCCACGTCAGCGGGCGGCACCGGCCCGGCTCGACTAGCGTGATGGCGTGTCCCGTGAAGCCTGGGTGCTCGTCGTGCTCGCCGCCGTCGTCGCGGTGGCGATGCTGGCCGGGGCGGTGGTCCTCGCCGTCCGGCTGGTCCGCACGCGCCGCATGCTCGGCGCGCTCGGCGCCGGCGGCAAGGTCGCGTTCTACGGCGCGCTGATCTACACGATCCTGCCGGTGGACCTGCTGCCCGACCCGATCTACCTGGACGACATGGGCGTCCTGGCGGGTGCGCTGTTCTACCTGGGCCGGCTGGTCGCCAAGCACCGCGCCGAGCAGCGGGCCGCCGGGGAGTCCCCGGTGAAGACTCTGCCGCCGGCACCCCGCCGCTGAGGTTCCACAGGTACGCCGAACGAGGAGACGACATGGCGGGACGGCACCGGTTGGATCCGGGCGACGAGCGGGTGGCCCGCTTCTTCGCGGACCGGCACCTCGCCACGCTCACCACACCCCGTGCCGACGGCACCCCGCACGTCGTACCCGTGGGGGTGACCTTCGACCCGGCGGCCCGGCTGGCCCGGGTGATCACCTCCGCCGGGTCGGCGAAGGCCCGGCACGTCGCGGTGGCCGGGCCGGACGGCGTCCCGGTCGCGGTGTGCCAGGTCGACGGCCGGTGGTGGCTGACCGTGGAGGGCCGGGCGGTGCTGCGCCGCGACCCGGAGTCGGTGGCCGAGGCCGAGCGCCGGTACGCCGAGCGGTATCGCACCCCGCGCCCGAATCCGGAGCGGGTGGTCATCGAGATCGCGGTGACCGGGCTACTGGGAAGTCTCCCCGGCTGAGCCGTCCGTCCGGTTCCGGTGTGGCCCCGGCCACGCCTGGAAATGGCGTGCCGCAGTAGGGCGGTTGAACTCTCCGTACGCCGAGCGCCACTCCTGGTGCCACGTCTCCCGCACGGAGCCGTCGACCCCCGAATGGAGCCTCGACAATGAATCCGATCATCCGTAAGTGCGTGCTGTCCGTCGCCGGCCTGGCCGCGGCCGGCGGTGCCGTCGCCGGCCCGGCCGCCGCCCATGCCGCCCCGGTCAAGGGCAAGGGTGACCGTGCCGCCGACTACGAGTACCAGGCGCAGCCGAACTACTTCTACTGCGGTCCCGCCTCGACCCGGATCGCGCTGTCGGCCGAGGGCAGGGACGTGAGCCAGGACGAGCTGGCCGCCAAGCTCGGCACCACCGAGAACGGCACCGACTCGGCCATCGACATCACCCGGGTGCTGAACGAGTACACCGGAGGCAAGTACCGGACCACCGAGATCCGCGACGACGTGGCCACCCGTGGGCAGGTCGACCGCCTGCGCGCGGACATCCGTACCGCTGTGGACGACGACCGGCCGGTGGTGGCGAACATCCTGGGCGCCGCCCGGGACGTCGACGGGGTGGAGCACAGCTACCCCGGTCACTACGTGACAGTCGTGCGGTACGAGGACGACGGCGACCGGGTGCTGATCGCCGACCCGGCCCGGCCGGACGCGCCGACGTACTGGATGGACGTGACCGAGCTGGCCAACTGGATCGCCGGCCGCGGCTACAGCTCCTGACCCCGCCTTCTGACGCACGGGCCGGTCTCCCCTGTGGAGGCCGGCCCGACGCCGCGGCGGGGCCGCGCCCCCCCCCGGGGGGGGGGGGGCGGGGGGTTGCGGCGCCGAAGCGGGGGGAAGTCAGCGACCGGTGTGGCCGTCGCCGGGGCGCTGCGGGGCCATTTCGGCGCC